>DULF01000117.1 GCA_012840535.1 Clostridiaceae bacterium | reverse complement strand
GGTATTTTGTCCGCAACTTCACAGGCAACATCCTTAATTATTCCTCATGGACTGATATAGAAAAAGGAGAATGGCTTGATGCGGACACAGACAGGGGAAGAATAAGGAGAAACAGGGTGTACAGGCGTATTGCCATGTCTCCCGCTGTTTACAATGAGGGGCCTGATGATTCTGATTATGATTATATTAAGAAATACAGGGGGCTTATCCAGAAAGATATTGAAGAAATGCTGGACAGCGATATTCATGTCCATAAAAATGGAGCATTTTTAATATTGAATCCTAACTTACATTTTAAAGACGTCTTTCCGGAAAATAAAACCATTTCGGATATAACGCTGCAGATTAACGGGTTAATTGTGGATATGGTAAAAAAAGGCGAGCTTGTCCGGAGCAACGACGATGTTATAACAGTGTCAAGGCTCCAGTTTGAAAACATTGTGCAAAAATGCGCAAATATTTATTCTCACGGATGGAGCAAGGAATACAGGGAAATGGGAATGGAGCAGCTATTAAGGGAGATAATCTCATACATGAACGGATTTGGAATGACAGTTTGCAGGAATGAAGGAGAAATAAGGATTATGCCGCTTACAGGAAAGATAACAGGATATTATCCTGAAGATTTTACTGCCGCAGGCTAAACAATCTTTGGAGGTTATAATGAAGAATATTATTGAAAACAGGTGGATAATAAATAAAATCGGCCTTATAAATTTTTGGTATTATGATGAGCAGGAATTCTATTTCAGTGATGGAAAGCTGCTTTTAAGAGGAGCAAACGGTTCAGGTAAGTCTGTCACAATGCAGAGCTTCATACCGCTTTTGCTTGACGGAAATAAAAGCCCTGAAAGACTGGATCCTTTCGGCTCCAGGGCCAGGAAGCTTGAGAACTATTTGCTTTCCGAGGATAACCCGGGTAAAGAAGAAAACACAGGCTACCTTTATATGGAGTTTATAAAGCCAAAAACGGGCAATGTTCTTACCATAGGAATGGGACTCAGGGCAAGACGCGGAAAACAAATGGACTTCTGGGGCTTTTCAATTACCGACGGAAGAAGGATTGGCAGGGATTTCTACCTGTACAAGGATATTGGAGAAAAATTGCCCTTAAGCAAGCAGGAATTGAAAAACCGCATTGGCTCAGGAGGAACAGTAACCGAATCTCAGAGTGACTACATGGCAATGGTAAACAATTTGCTGTTTGGCTTTGAAAGCCTTGAAGACTACGACGAACTGATAAAGCTTTTGGTACAGCTTAGAACTCCCAAGCTGTCCAGAGAGTTTAAACCTACAGTAATTTATGAAATAATGAATAATTCCCTGCAGCCACTGTCGGACGATGACTTAAGACCTCTATCCGAGGCTATTGAAAATATGGATAAGATAAAAATCCAGCTTGAGATGCTTGAGGAGAGTAAGAAAGCTGCAGACAAGCTTAAGACTGAATATGACAAATATAACAGATTTGTACTGTATGAAAAGGCTGACAGCTTCATTGACTGCCATGAAAAGCTGGAACGCCTGAAAAAAGCTTCAGTGCAAACGGAAGAAGCAAAAAAGGAATATTACAACAGGTATACCCAGGCAGAAGAAGAACAGCAGAAGCTTAAATTTGAGCAACAGAACATAGAGCATAAAAAACAGCAGCTGGAACAGAGCGATGTATTTAAAGCAAAACAGGAAATTGACAGGATTGATGCAGAACTTAATGAACTAGATAACAAGAAAAAGATAAAAGAACAAAATCTCCAGAATAAGAAGGACATGGAGCGGCAGCTTCGTACAAAACGTGAGAACACCCGCAATGAAAAGGAGATTCTTGAGGGTTCCGTAAAAAGGCTCATTGATGAAATGTCCTCAATTGCGGAAGATTTGTTTTATTATGAACACCAGTATGTTCAGCAGGAATTGCTGGAGAACCTGTACCGGCCCTATGATTTCAAGCTCATGAAAAGAGAGTTTGACAGGTACAAAGCTAAGATTTCCGAAGCAAGAAAAGCTCTGGAACAGCAGAAACGTGAGGAGAAAAAATACGATGATTCATTAAAGGAACTGGAAACAGCACGTAAGGCGAAGGAAAGTTCCCTGCGCGAGCTTGACAGAGCGGAAGCCCTTTTTGATGAGACAAAGGAGGAGTTCATAGAAAAGGTATATTCATGGGAGAAGGGCAACACCCTTATGAAAATACCGGCGGAGGAAATACCTGCCATAGTCAGGGCTGTTTATAGCTATGGAATAACAGGAGGATACGATGAGATAATTACTGAAGCCCGGAAGCATTTCAACAGTATTGAGAAAAAAATCAGCAAAGAAATTATCGAGAAGGAAGCAGTAAAGGAAAAATATAACGGGAAGCTTAAAGAGAAGCAGATTGAGCTTGACTCATGGAAGAACAAAAAGGATCCGGAACCCCAGAGAGAGGACAAAGTGGTTAAAAACAGGCAATGGCTCGAACAGAATAATATACCTTTTGTTCCGCTTTATAAAGCTGTTGATTTTAGGCTGGAAGTTTCAGAAGAACTCAAGGGAAAGCTGGAAGAAGCGTTAATGGACATGGGCCTTTTGGATGCCCTGATAATACCACGGAAATATGCAGGTAAAATTGCTTCATCTGAAGCAGGCTCAGCCGACAGGTATATTTTCCCTAATCCACAGTTTTTAAGGCATGATTTGTCCCTGTTCCTTAAACCTGTTGTACAGGAAAACAGTGGTGTTTCCTTCGAGGATATTGACAATGCCCTGAAAAGCATTGTCATGGATGATAAAAACCATCCGGCATATATCAGTGAGGATGGACATTATTCTATAGGGATTATCCATGGAGATGTTTCGGGCTTATACAGCTCCAGGTTTATAGGCGCTGAAAGCAGGAGAAAATACCGCCAGGAGATTATTCAGAGGCTTGAGGAAGAAATAAGGGAAGTACGCTCACTGATTGAGGCTGAAGAAGAAAAAATCGGAGATTTGAAACATCAGATTGAAATTTTACACAGGGAATTCGGTTTGTTTCCCCAGAAGACGGATTTGGAAACAGCTCTTGGCTTTGTTGTTTCCGCAAGACAGAAAGTTGATGTATGCGACAATGAAGTATTGCATAAACAGGAGGCTGCAGATAAGGCATACAAAGAACTGAAAGCCATAAGGGAAAAAGTTTTGGAGCTGACGCTAAAGATAGAGCTTCCAAGGAATCTTGAGGCTTATGAACAGGCAGAGGAAGATTGCATTAAGTACAGGGACATGCTGGGAAATGTTGAAGTTGCCCATTCCAGGCTGCTCCAAATGATACAGATGGAATCAAATCTTGAAAACCAGATAAGCGATATTGTTGCCGACATGGATGATATCCTGTACGACCTGACAGGAATAGCAAGAAGTATTCAGGAGAAAAAAGAAAGAAGAAAGAATTATGAAGATGTGCTGAAGCAATTCGAGTACGAACAGGTTAAAGATGAAATTGACCTTTGCATAAAGAAATTGCGGGAAATTCCGGAACTGCTTGAACAGGCCATAAGAAATGCCGAATCATATAAAAAAGATTATGAAAAAGCCGGTGAAAAACTGCAGGAACTGCAGAAGGAGATAAATGACACGGAAGTTTTGAATAACTGCCTGGAACAGGGTTTTATGCTGGAGTATGGGTTGGGATATGTGGCAAAGTTCGAAGATGAAAGTGATCCTGTCAAGATTGCCAAAAGGGTTTTGTCTGAACTCAAAAGGGAGGAAAGAGGAAGCAAAACCAGGGAAGATTTTGCAAAAAACCTTCAGGAGAAATATCATGAAAATTACCACCGGATGGCCGAATATGTGTTAAGACTGGACTATATTTTTGAAGAGCTTACAGATAACGTAGATGACAGGCTGAAAAGTGCCTTGTCGTCCAGAAAACGCCTTGACCTCTTTGCGCGTATTCAGGGGAAGGAAGTGAACTTCTTTTTCCTTGTGGACTTTATAGATGATTCTATCAGACAGAGCGAAAGCCTTCTTAGAGAAAGTGACAGGCAGCTTTTTGAAGATATTCTTGCCAATACCGTTGGCAAAAAGATAAGGGCAAAGATATACCATAGTGAGGAATGGGTTAAAAAAATGAATGCCCTGATGGAATCCATGAATACATCCAGCGGGCTTTCATTCAGCCTGGCATGGAAAAGCAAGGCTGCAGAGACGGATGAACAGTTGAATACCAGGGAATTGGTGGAGCTTCTTCAGACAGATGCCGTATTGCTTAAGGACAGCGATATGAGAAGGCTTACAAGCCATTTCCGTTCAAAAATTGCCCTGGCACGCAAAGAGCTTGAAGACAAGGGAGGCTTCCAGTCCTTCCATGCAATAATGAAGGATATCCTGGACTACAGGAAATGGTTTGAATTCCAGTTGTTTTATAAAAAGACCGGGGAACCTAAAAAAGAGCTGACCGATAATGCCTTCTACAAGTTCAGTGGCGGTGAAAAAGCCATGGCAATGTATGTTCCCCTGTTCTCATCTGTTTATGCCAGGTATGATGGAGCCAGGAGGGACTGTCCCAGAATCATATCTCTGGATGAAGCATTTGCAGGTGTTGACGAGAACAACATCAGGGATATGTTCAGGCTTCTTGAGGAGTTAAAACTCAGTTTCATTATTAACTCCCAGAGCCTTTGGGGGGATTACGACACGGTCACTTTCCTGTCCATATATGAACTTATCAGACCTAATAATGCGGATTTTGTCACTACAATAAGGTACAGATGGAATGGTAAAGTAAAAGAATTTATACCGGATAAATATTTGGAAGAAGATGAGTTGCCGCAGGAAACTGGTAATGAGGTAGCTGCGGCAGGTGAATGGGCAGATGAAAAATGAACGTATGAAATATGAGTATATAAATAATGAGCATATGAATAGAGAACACATAAATGATAAAAGGCTGTTGGATGAGTGTACATCTTATTTCAGGCAGAATAAGGGCTTTACCAGAATCTTTGAAAAAATAAAAGAAAAGTACCGCTCCCTGGGAGTTATAGGAGGTACGGTAAAGCTGTCAAACCTGACAGCCCATGAGCAGGAAGCTTTAACTGGATTTCTGAGGAAGGACTACCTTGGGAAAAAGTCGGCTGCAATAAAGCTGTTGGATTTCCAGAAAGCTTTGGATAACACCAAATTTGCCGGAATCGGAATAGAAGAGCTACTGAATGCATATTTTGGTGAAGCAATTCTGTCAAAGAGAAGTGAGCAGAAGTTATATGAAGAAAGAAGAAATATGTTTTTTTCTTCGATTATTGATTTATATAAGGATACACCTGCCGGGAAATGGCTCAAATATGTGTTTGACTCGCAAGAAAACGCATACAGGGCAATGATACAGAAATTTGATACGGATAATGATAAGTTGAGAAGCGATATAGTTTTTGTATGCAATGCAATTAACAATCTGCCTGTTTACTCTAATAAGAAAGTGCGGCTTCCGGTTTTTGCTTCAGCTATTGCGAAAAATCCCCATGTATTTGATGAGAATACCTTTGCAGGCCAATTGCTGCTGTTTGCCCTTTGTTATACTTATGGAGTGCCCAAACCGGCAAATACGGAAGAAAAAGCGGAATTGCTATATGAGGCAGGAATACTGTTTGACGAGGTGTCCAATTTTGTACTTTGTGCAGGACTGCTTGGATATAAAAATAATAATGTACATCCCGGGTGGGGAGGTTTTTCTTCTTTGTCTGAACCTGTTCAGGCCACTTTGCTGAACTTAAGCAGGCTTGATAGGGTAAAAAGTCCTTCAAAAAAAGTATTTGTTGTTGAAAACCCGTCTGTTTTTTTAACAATATTGGATGTTACCCCTTTTATGAATGTTCCAGTCATATGCACCTACGGGCAACTGAAACTGGCCTGCTTTATTCTGCTGGACATGCTTGCGAAAGTAGGTACAACAATATACTACTCAGGGGACTTTGACCCCGAAGGCCTCCTTATTGCAGATAGATTAAAAAGCAGGTACCAGGATAGGCTAAAGCTCTGGAGGTATACCGTGGAGGATTATTTATCCGCTTTATCCAACAATATCTTAAGTCCTGTGAGACTGAAGAAATTGGACAACTTAAAAGACCCCGGACTGGCAACACTTGCTCAGGAAATTAAGCAAAAAAAGCTTGCAGGATACCAGGAATTGATATCCGACAAGCTTATTAATGATATATCGGGGACATTTCGTTAAATTACATTAAAGTATGTATTAAAAACTGTTGAAGTTTATCAATGCTATTAAGTCTTAATACTGTCAAAAAAACAATCGATTTAAAACTGTCAGCCTAAAGCAGTTTGCCCTTATTTAACTTCCTCTATTTCATATTTCTGCGTGCCCAGGCCTCTCTTTTCAAGCTCGTCCAGCTGGATAAAGGGATTTTTGCGGTGTAACCTTTCGAACAGATGGCCACTGGTGCCAAGTTCCATTCCCTGGGGGACACCGTCCATAATGAGGTTTTCTACTTTTATTGCGTCAATGGAAGCCCTCTCGATGGCTACTATATCTTTGGAAGCCATAATGCCTATGTCAGGAACAAGCGAGGGCGTTGTAAGGCCCCAGCAGTCACACAGCGCTGTGATGTTTGTAAGAAAATTTATATAAAACACACGTCCGGGTTCAAATGTTTTAAGCACTTCTTCGGTGCAAATAGCCATACCGGTCTGGAAGTCCTTATATTTGTTGTCCGTTACCTTAATGGCGTTGGTCGGGCAGACCTTTGCACAGTGCTGGCAGAATGTGCAATGGTGGAAAAATATTTCGTACTTGCCTTCTTCGTTAAATTTATTTGCATTGTGGTTGCAACTTGTAATGCATTGTTCGCAATGTGTGCATAATTCCTCATTCCATTCAAGGCCGCCTTCAAGGCTATGTATCTGTGCCCTTGTCCTGTCTGTTACGCAGCCCATGGCTATATTTTTGCAGGCACCCCCATAACCGCATGCACCGTGTCCTTTGACGTGGGAAAGGACAATCATTACTTCTGCGTCATGAATATTACCGGCGACATCAACATTTTTAAAAGTCTGAAAATCAACGTGCTTTTCGTAATAGTATTTACCCGTAACTCCACATGTATATACAATGGGAACATCCAGATAGTCCTCGGTATAACCTCTGCATTTTGCACCCTTTATATCCTGATCGGTTACATATACTTTTGCACCATAGCCCTTGAGTTTATCCACAAGGATTTTTACAAAAATAGGATGAATGGTGGAATAGCCAATGTTCCTGCCAAGGTGCATTTTAATTGCAGTTATCTTATCTTTCACAACATCCTGCATATTCATTTTGTCAATCAGCCTGCCAAATTTGGCCGGGAGAGTTACATCCGGATCATACCTGTCGTATTTTACCGATGAAAACAAAACCTTTGAGACCATAACCATCACCTGTCCTGCGTAAAATTTTTTATAAGCAGAAAATATCAACAACGATATTATATACCCTTTTTGAAAGAAAATAAAACACTATGCACATTTATACTCTGCATTTTTGTGTTATC
>DULF01000116.1 GCA_012840535.1 Clostridiaceae bacterium | reverse complement strand
CAAAATTGCATAGACACAAAGTTATTTGGCGTAACTTTTGCTCTTGATAAAGATTCATTCTCCTGGACAGGACCTGTTCAATTCAAATGGGGACGTTCTTTACATAAATCAAAAGCCGAATTGATTCAAGGAACGGCTGCTTTTGCAACGAAAGATGACAGTGAGCAAAGATCTTTCCGAAATGAATATATTGTTCCTTTTGTAGTGCTGGGGGTTTATGGCATTGCAAACCAGTATCCTTCTAAAGAGTCAGGAGCTACTGATGAAGATGTTGATAAGGTTGCTCCAGGTTTGTGGACCGGAACTGTTAATCTAATTACTCGGAGTAAAATAGGACATGTACCCAGATTATTAATTGAAGTTATTTACAAGGAAGGATTCTCAGGAATCGCCGGATCATTAGATGAGAAAGTAAATTTGCTGAATCCTGATGGCTTGCCGTTTACTGTCGATGAAGAATTAGCCATTAGAACGCCGAAAGATTTTGTGGTGGATATAACCAAGGTTAACAAACGTTTACTGGAGCTTAATGAAAATATTGATAAAATAAATCTTTGGTACGACAACGAATTACAGGTGAAGGGGATACAAGAGTTAAAATCGAATTTTGCCGCCAAATTGTTAGAAAAAAAGAGGTGACTTAAATGGCTGTTGCTTTTGAAATTACAGCACCAATAGCCATGTTTCGCCGCCCATATACCACTACTTCATCTGTCTCGTTTTCTGTGCCACCACCAACAGCTGTTGCAGGTTTATTGAGTGCTATTACAGGTATAAATAATGGTAGCCATGAAACAGCCTACTCTGCAAAATACTGGGACGAAATGATTGGTACCAAAATTGCAATATCTATTATAAATCCAATATCTTGGTATTCCACCACAATCAATTTCTGGAATCTCAAAGAACCGCAGAAAAGTCCTCATATCAGGGTAAAACATCAATTTATCAGGCAGCCTAAATACAGGATTTATGTCCACGGAGGATTAGAAGACAGATTAAGGTATCACTTGGAGAAAGGCACTTTCATTTATACTCCATGCCTTGGTACGGCATATTCCATTGCTGAAATTGAGTATTTAGGCTATTTCCCTCTCACATCGGTTAATAAAAAAGAGATAGGTTTAATAAGTGTTATCCCGTTACCTGAAAATCATAATATCAAAATTGATATTTTTGCTTCGAAGTCAGTATTCCGGGATACACTACCTTTTTGTTTGTCAGTCGAAAGACAGTTCTTAAAAACAATAAATACTATTTATACTCCATCAGCTAATGAGAAACTGTACCTGAAATCCTGGGAGGGATTAGATGTCACGGCTTACAGAGATGAGTACATTGCTTGGTTTCCAGCTTGGTAACAGAAAAAGCCATTCCAACAAACTTCTTATTGAGCATTTACAAAATGTAGCTGAATTTGCCAGCAAGCTGGCTACTAACCAGGGTTTATATATTGATAAAAATTTATTGTCAGCAATTGCATTGACTCACGATTTAGGAAAGGTCCATCCAAGATTTCAGAAGCTTTTGGATGGAGTAGGTTCAGGTGTCAATCATGCTAAACCTTCCGCTTGGTTTACTTTTAGCATTACAGAAGACATATGGGCGGCAGAAATAGTCTGCCGCCATCATACTGGTCTTCGGAACCTGGATGATATTATAGCCGATTGGGCAAATGATCATAATTTTAAAAAAGATATGAAAAAATTACTGCCTAATTGGCCGTTCATGGTTAATGATGAACAGTTTGAAAACTTGCAAGATATTCTGTTTGATTTAAAGTATGTAATAAAAATAGACCAATGGCTCAAAGTAAGATTATTATATTCATTATTAATTACAGCTGATAGAATGGAAGCTATCGGAATATGTAGCCTTCCAGAAAAAACAATTCCTCCATTTTCACCACCTAAACTACCTACTCACTCAGCCAAAATTGATGCTTGGCGTGAGGCAATAAAAGATACTTGCCTTCAAAGGGCAAAAAATATTGATGGACCAGGTGTATACACCTTGACACTACCAACAGGCGCAGGTAAAACTTTAACCGGCCTTTCCATTGCACATGATTGGGCATTGCGTTTTGGAGCCAAATCTATTATTTACGGTTTACCTTTTATTAGTATCGTTGAGCAAACTGCTTCTATTGCAAAAGAAATTTTTGGTGCAGAAAATGTACAGGAAGACCATAGCCTGGCGTGTGGGAAAGAGCATGATGAAGATACTGCTAATTATTCAAAAGAAGCTGTTGCTTGGAACAAAATGGCCACATTGTTCAGATACTGGCAAGAACCGGTGGTTTTAACCACTTTAGTACACTTGTGGGATGCATTGTTTAATCCTAAGGCAAATAGAACTATGAATTTTCATCGATTAAGCAATGCAATAGTTATTTTGGATGAACCTCAAACAATTTCCCCACGTTTTTGGAAAGGTTTTGGTAAAGTTTTGTACTACTTAAGTCAAAAATGGAATATTTTTTTCTTACTTATGACTGCTACACAACCTCACATTGCCAGCCAACGGGAACTGGCACCACCAAATACTTTCTTTCCGTATAATAGGCACCAGTATGAAATAGCAATTGATGAGAACAAAGGAGATATTAAAAAAGTCAAGATTAACGAACTTGCAGATATTTTAAAAGAAAAAATACCTATTCGCGAACGCTCTGGTTTAGTCGTCGTGAACAGAAAGAAAGCAGCTGTTGAAGCTTTAAAGATGTTAGAAAGCCTTGATCTAAAAGCTCCGATTCTATTATTAAGCGGCTGGGTAACACCTTATAGAAGGCGCATCATATTAAGGTACTTAAAATGGTTGGAGAAAAATGGCCGTCGGCATTACTTAGCAGCAACTCAAGTGGTTGAGGCTGGTGTTGATTTAGATTTTGGCTGGGTATTTAGGGATTTAGGGCCTTTAGACAGCATTATTCAAGTTGGAGGCAGATGCAACAGACATTCTATTGAAGATTTTTCAGGAAAAGTGTTAGTTGCTGAGATAATTGACAATAGAGGCCAACCTTCATGGCGAAAAATATATGACGAAATATTGATAGATAAAACAAAAGAAGTATTGATCAATAAACCTAATTTCTCGGAACAAGATGTAAGCACTATTGTAAATGAGTATTACAAAAAAATTCTTGAAGGATTAGAAAGTATTCCAATTTTTGAGCGATTGTCCAAAGGAAAATGGGGAGAATATTCAGAATTATTTGATGAAGAAAATGAAAATCTAAATAATGTCACTGTGTTTGTAGAAGAAAACAGTAAATTGTTGCCTATTTTAAAAAAGCTTGAGGAAACCAGTTGGTCTTTGGAAGATAGGGATAAACAGAAAAAGCTGATTCAAGAGGTTATGCAATATGCCATTGAAATACCTAAGGATATGATAAGTGCTTGCAGGGCATTTTGTGCTAATATCTGTACTTCTGATGAAGAACCTATTTTTCGTCCTATTTTTGAAGGCCAGGCATGGCTTTTGCGAAAAGATGCGATAAAAAAGCAAGGCGGTTTATATAGTCCGGTACTTGGTTTTTTGCCACCTGAATCAAAAAATAATGATGAGTCTCGTTTAATGCTTTAAATTAGTAGTTTTTCATTTTGAGCCGATTTAAAATTTTGTGTATGAGTGATATGTAATACTCTTTCTGGTAATAATCGGAAATATAAATAACCAGAAAAGAGTATTTTTTATGAGTTTATTATCCAAAGATGTATTTTGGGGAATAATCAAGGACAGTAATTTCCAAAGTCCAAGGAAAGTTCTGGCTTCCCTAAAGAACGCTTTCGAAGTTGTTCTGCAGGAAATGTTGGAAGCTGAAACGTGTTTTTTTGAAAGAAAAATTTTTTTCCAGTCTTAGTTGAAAAATCAAATATGGTTATGGAAAATGGCAGATTTAATATTATGAATTTGTTCTATATTAACTAACTCTGGAAAGAACCAATTATATTATGCAATAAACACTGAAATGGATGTAAAGCTTGAATGTATTCTAAAGGTAAAAATGTTTCAATTCTTTATAGGTAGTCTATAAACTAAAGGAACGGCATATGTAATAGGTTTATCGGATGATGATAGTTTCAATTCCTTATAGGTAGTCTATAAACAAACAGCAAAGGAGTGAAGCGGTATAGATGGATGGAGTTTCAATTCCTTATAGGTAGTCTATAAACGTATATCTCCTTGCCATTTTTATCTTTTAAGCCTGGTTTCAATTCCTTATAGGTAGTCTATAAACTATGATTATGAGACATTACGCCAAGACATTAAAAATCTGTTTCAATTCCTTATAGGTAGTCTATAAACGCATATAAATAATAGTTATTATGTAAATTATTGTTATAAGTTTCAATTCCTTATAGGTAGTCTATAAACTTTTGT
>DULF01000115.1 GCA_012840535.1 Clostridiaceae bacterium | reverse complement strand
TTAACCCTTTCACCTGTTAAAATGCAAACCCCGCAGCAAATGAAGATTGCTCCTGCATCTGCTACGGGATTTTGGAACGAACTTTATTTTTATAGAGCGAAGTTTATTATAATGGAGTCAACTTTATTTGAATTATACAACAAGTGCATCGTTTCTTTGCTGCCTACTCCACGGTCACACTTTTTGCCAGGTTTCTTGGCTTATCCACGTCACAGCCCTTGTGTACCGCCACATAGTATGCAAAGAGCTGCATAGGCGTGATGGCGGCTATCGGCGCTACCAAAGAATCTACATCAGGTATGGTTATCACCATGTCTGCAACTTTTTGCAGCTCCGGTTTATTTCTTTCCTGTGTTATTACCATTACAACAGCCCCTCTTGCTTTTACCTCTTTGATGTTACTTATCATTTTTTCAAAAAGGGCATCCTGGGTCATGGAGCAAACCACTAATGTGCCATCTTCTATCAGTGCAATTGTGCCATGTTTCAATTCGCCGCCTGCATAAGCTTCTGAATGGATATAGGATATCTCTTTGAGCTTTAATGACCCTTCCATTGACAAGGCATAATCAAGGCCCCTTCCTATATAGAATATGCTTTTTGCATTGTAATGCTGTGAAGCAAATTTCTGTATGTCTTTTTTCTCCTGAAGTATTTTCTCAATGGAATCAGGAAGTTGTTTTAACTCTTCCATCAATTTGCTGTGGGTATTCGCATCTATCGTACCTTTTTTGCTTGCAAAATCAAGCGCAATAAGGTATAGTGCCGCAAGCTGGGTATTATAAGCCTTGGTGGATGCCACCGCAATTTCCGGACCTGCCCATGTATAGAGCACATTATCTGACTCTCTTGCTATTGAACTTCCTACAACGTTTACTATGGACAATATTTTTGCGCCTCTCTTTTTAGCTTCCCTCAGGGCAAACAAGGTATCTATGGTTTCACCTGACTGGCTTATGATTATCACCAGGTTTCTGTTGCCTATCAATGGATCGCGGTATCTGAATTCTGACGCAAGGTCAACTTCTACGGGAATTTTTGCAAGCTTTTCAATTATATACTTTCCTACCACACCGGCATGATATGCAGTTCCACAGGCTACAATAAATATCTTTTCAATGCTGTTTAACTCGTCAACATTTATATTGATACCGTCAAGGACCACATTGTCTTCTTTTATCCTTGGATTTATGGTGTTTTTCAGGACTTTTGGCTCTTCAAATATTTCTTTGAGCATAAAATGTTCAAAGCCTGATTTTTCAGCGGAAGCTACGTCCCAGTTTACATGCATTACTTCTTTCTTTACCTCAGCACCGTAATTGTTATATATCCGCACATTATTCCTGCTTATGGCTGCTATCTCTTTATCTTCCAAAATATAGATGTCCCTTGTATGTTCCAGTATGGCAGGTATGTCAGAGGCTATAAAGTTTTCACCCTGTCCTAACCCGATAATAAGCGGACTGTCCTTCCTGGCAGCAACAAATTGATCGCTGCAGTCTCTGCATATTACACCCAGCGCATATGAGCCTTCAAGCTCATTTATGGATTCAGTTACCGCTTTTACCAGGTCACCTTTGTAATGATACTCTATGAGATGTGCAATGACCTCTGTATCCGTATCTGAAGCAAACACATACCCCTTGGCTTCCAGAAACTTCTTCAGCTTCATGTAATTCTCAATTATGCCGTTGTGGACAACAGCAATACTTCCGGAATTACTGATATGAGGATGGGAATTGATATCATTGGGCTCTCCATGGGTCGCCCATCTCGTATGACCTATTCCAATATTTCCGTCAACCACTTCATTGCCCAGCTTCTCCTCCAATGCTGCCAGTCGTCCCTTGCATTTTACAACCTTCAATTCATCTTTATTAAAAACCGCAATTCCTGCTGAATCATACCCCCTGTATTCAAGTTTTTTCAAAGCATTTATAAGAATTGGAGCTGCCGTTTTTTCTCCAATGTAACCTACTATTCCACACATACAAAATTCTCCTTTCAATAGTTTTGATTTTAATTTATTCAGACAATGTTTTACTAAACATTATGTTGTTTGAAAAACATGTCTAAAAAACAACATAAATAAATCAATACGTGCAATTCATCCAATAATTAGGACGAATTAGAAATAGAACAAACAATAAGTAGAACAAACAATAAGTACATTAACCGGGGTTATCACCAGGTTTATTAAGAACAAAAACACCCCTTCTTTCGAATTCGTGCATAAGAATTCTCCGGAAAAATAAAATTTTCAGTTTTATTGATTTGTAGAATTGGAGATTGGTCTGCAGGATTGGCCACCCAGACTCCTTTTGTTCTACAGTCGCCTGTAGTTTTTGTAGAGCCCTTTACGGTTTGTGGCAAACCGGAAGGTTTCCGCCGAATATTTCGATATCCTCCTTCTCCTCGTCGGCTGGAGATATTGTCTCCAGCCCTGGCGCTTCTTTTTAGTCTTTATGCTATTCCTGGCTGATTCTCATTTCAACAGGCAAGCATTCAACAATCCTGCTTTCTCTTTATCCTTCGCATCACCTCCTCAAATTAATTTGCACAACAGATGCCAGTAGTCGTTATCCAAGTCTTTCTTCAATTACCCTTGCAAGCATTTCAGCTTTTTCAGTTATGTACTGCTGATCTTTACCTTCTATCATAACACGTATTAGCGGCTCAGTGCCTGACGGTCTTATAAGCACCCTTCCCTCGCCGTTAAACTCTTCCTCAAGATTGCTGCACATACTTGCTATTACTTCATCCTTCAGGTAATCATTCTTTTTTCCGTTATTTACTCTTGCATTTATCAAAACCTGTGGTAAGGGTTGTACTACAGAAGCAAGCTCAGAAAGCTTTCTCCCTGAAGCCTTTATTACACTAAGAAGCTGCAAAGCGGTCAACAGCCCGTCACCTGTCGTATTATGCTCCAGGAATATTACATGTCCTGACTGTTCTCCACCCAACGAGTATCCTTTTTCAAGCATTTCTTCTAGGACATACCTGTCGCCGACTTTGGTTTTTACAACGTTCAAACCTTCCCTCCTGGCCATTATATCAAAGCCCATGTTTGTCATTACGGTTACTACAATAGTATTTTTATTTAGTTTCCCTCTTTTTTTCATTTCAAGACCTGTTATTGCCATTATCTGGTCGCCGTCAACGATATTTCCCTTTTCATCAACAGCCAGCACTCTGTCGGCATCTCCGTCAAAAGCTACACCCACATCTGCTCCGCATTCTGACACAAATCTCTGAAGAGCGTCCATATGGGTAGAACCGCAATCTTTGTTAATATTAATGCCATCCGGTTTATCGTTGATCACACAAACTTCCGCACCAAGACGGCGCAAAGTCATGGGCGCTGCTTTATAAGCTGCTCCGTTTGCACAGTCAACAGCAATTTTCAATCCTGAAAGGTCACAATCAATAGAGCTGCTTACAAAAGATATATAATCGTCCAGCGCTGTATCCTTCACGCTTCTGATACCAATTGCACTTCCCGTTGGTTTCGGGAGATTACCGCAGTTTTCTTTGATTATAGCCTCAATTTTATCTTCTATGGCATCCGGTAGCTTGTAACCATTGCTGTCAAAAAACTTTATTCCGTTAAATTCAAAAGGATTGTGAGAAGCGGATATTACAACACCTGCATCAGCTTTATAAAATCTTGTAAGATAAGCAACGGCAGGTGTTGGTATTACACCAAGGCATATTGCTTCAGCGCC
>DULF01000114.1 GCA_012840535.1 Clostridiaceae bacterium | reverse complement strand
GTATAATGTGCTTGATGTTTAGGATAATATGAAAATTTAAATCTTATGTTAACTGTAAATTTTAGTAGGTCGAACAGTGACTTAGGTCACTGATTTAATACAATATTAATTGTACAAGGAGTGTCCTTCATGGAGGGCAACCACCTGTGGCATGGAACTCCTACGAACACTGAAGAGGCTGTGAAGGCAATAAGTGAAATAAGGGGTGAAGGGGCATGATTGAAGCGCAGGCAAACAGAGTGATATATGGCAAAACCCTGGCTGAGCTGGGAGAAAAATATGAGAACATGGTAGTGATAGATGCGGATATATCAAAATCCACCAATACATTTCATTTCCAGAAGAGGTTTCCACACAGATTTTTCAATGTAGGTGTCGCAGAACAGAATGCGGTATGCATTGCTGCCGGCCTTGCAACAACAGGAAAACTTCCATTCGTCAGCACCTTCGCGACATTTTTAAGTATGCGCGCCTGCGAACAGGTAAGGACCTCAGTGGCATATCCAAGGCTTAACGTTAAGATAGTGGCAGTCAATGCGGGAGTTGAAATAGCTGGGGATGGAGCTACCCACCAGGCCATTGAGGATATGGCAATAATGAGGGCTATTCCTAATATGATGGTCTTGTCTCCTTCGGATCCGGTAACCACAAGAAAAGCTACTCTTGCCATTGCCGAGTATATCGGACCTGTATATATGAGGCTTGGCAGGCAGGTAAACAGCATAATCCATCCTGAAGAAGTAGATTTCGAATTAGGAAAAATGATAAAACTGAAAGACGGAAATGACCTGACAATCATTGCCACAGGCAATGTGGTGACTTATGCCATTGAAGCAGCCGACAGGCTTGAAAAGAGGGGGATACATGCAAGAGTCCTGGACTGCCATACGATAAAGCCTATAGACAGAGAGATGATAATTGCCGCTGCCAGGGAGACCAGGGGAATTGTAACCGTCGAAGACCACAATATAATCGGAGGCCTTGGAGGAGCGGTATGCGAAGTTACAGCAGAAGAATTGCCCACTGTTGTAAAAAGAGTGGGACTTTGCGATATTTTCCCAAGTTCGGGAAGAGACTACAAGAAATTATTATCTCATTATAACATAGATACCGATACCATCATAAGAAAGGCGGAAGAAATACTTACCATGTAACTTTATAAAGGAGAGAGGCAAGTAGTAAAATTAATTGATAAAGAATTGACAAAATAAACCGAATTAAAAAGATGCATTATTGACATAGAAAATATATAATGGTATAATAAACCTGACCGCCAGGCGGTCAGGTTTATTATACATTTATTCTATATTTAATAGAAACTGTGTAAATCTAGCGGTCAGGTATTATTTCAGACCGACAGGTAGAGTGATAGATATGAGTCTAAATAATAATAATTTGTTATACCACAAAATAAAAAAAGAGATTTTAAATAAAATAAAAACAATGCCTCCTAATGAACGCATTCCGTCACGCAACGATCTAATGAAAGAATATAATGTGACAAGAACTACGATAGACAGAGCTATTTCTGAACTTATAGGCGAAGGATACCTGTATTCAAAGGATGGAAGCGGAACCTATGTATCAGAAAATGTATCAAGTATCGTTCAAAAAAGCAGTGTAAAAACTGTCAACTGGGGTGTGATATTGCCCAATATTATGCATGATACATATCCTGGCATTTTGCGTGGTGTTGAGGATGTGGCCAATGAGTGTGGAAGAAGTACAATTATTTGCAATACAGATAATAATTTTGAAAAACAAGCTAACTACATAATCAAGCTCATTGAGTCGGGAGTAGAAGGTATTGTTATAGTTCCTGTTATTTCCGATGAAGTGAGTGATATTACTCCTTTCAAATTGCTTCAGGAAAAAAACATTCCTTTTGTTTTCTGCAACAGATCCGTTACCGGCATTTCTTCAGCACCGACGGTAATGTCAAACAGCTTTTACGGCGGCTATATTGCAACTAAACACCTGATAAAACAAGGATATCGGAGAATTGGATATATTTCAAGGCCCCTGTACCAGGTTTCTCTTGACAGGTACCAGGGATATAAAAGTGCCGTAGCGGAGGCAGGAATTGATTTGGGAGATAATTACGTTATTTTTGAGGAATCTTTCGCAATTGAAAATCCCGGATACGAAAGCACAAAATTATTGCTTCAGAATAACCCCCCGGTAGATGCTATCTTCTGTTTTAATGATATGTTAGCCAAAGGCGCTTATCAGGCCATAACCGAAGCCGGCCTGAAAGTAGGCCACGATATAGGTATTGTGGGTTATGATAACACTTACATATGTGAGAGCCTGCCTGTTAAGTTGACATCAGTACAGTTCAAAACTCATGAGATTGGAACAAAGGCAGCTGAGCTTCTGCTGGATATCATAAACGGAGATGTCTCAAAAAAGAACAAGGTAATAGTTCTGCAACCGGAACTCGTCGTACGTGAAAGCTGCGGTAACCAAAGGAACCGAAATTAATTTTCAACCGTGGTCATTTCGTATATTACGCCTTAATCAAGGCGAGACTATAAAAAACAAGGAGGGTAATTATTATGAAAAAAATTCTGGCACTATTCTTGTCTGTTATAATGGTTTTATCTTTTGCACTATCTGGATGTGCTAAGAAAAACCAAACGGATGAAGGAAAAGCAACGAACGATAAGTCTGAGAGTACCACCACTCAAAGCGAAACAACAAAGGAGGACAAATCTGACGACAAATCCGAAGATAAAGAGATTTCTGCTAATTTGAGGTTTTTATGGCCAGGAACTTCTGAACCGGAAAAAAGAATAGCACAAAAGATCGCTACTACAGTTCAAAAACAATATCCAAAAGTAAAAATCGAATTTATGGAACTGGTTTGGGCCGATATTGAGAAGAAACTTGCAGTAATGGTAGAATCAAAAGATTATCCGGACATGATGCAGGTGCAGGATGTAACCAATGCTGTTGCTATGGATGCCCTCGAACCCTTGAACGGTTATCTCAATGATAAGGTAAAGGCTGAGGATTATATTCAGGCTTCACTGGATTATATGACAATAGACGGAACAATATATGCTATTCCTGCCCTGGCTGTAATTTATTCTCATGCTTTTAACAGAGAAATGATAGAAGGAGCCGGATATAAACTTGAAGATCTAAAATCGTGGGACGATATTAAAGCAGCAGCAAAGGCTATGACTAAGAATGGGAAATACGGTTATGCCATGGCAAATGGAGGCACAGGAAGGTTTACGTTCAGAGACTACATGATGGTTTGCCTCACTAATGGAGTAAATCCCGATGATACGTCAGAAGAGGCAAAACCGAGAATTATGGAAGTTTTGAAATTCTTCTACGATATGGCAGATTACATGCCGAAATCCCAGGTCACCTGGCTTTATCCTGAGCTGTTCAAGGCATGGGAGGCAAATTCTGTAGGTATAATGCATACCGGTGCTTACTACAGTGCAAATATTATTACCCATGGAGAAACTAACTTTGCCCGGACAGAAATTATGCCGTTCCCGAAAGGACCTTCTGTAGACAAGACCCAGATTATGGTCGGTGCGTCCGGAATAGCTTTAATAAAGGGTTCATCCCAAAAAGAAGCAGCATGGAAAACCCTGGAGATTATAATGAGTCCGGAAATTCTCGGAGAGTGGGCAGCAAACCTTGGAGTATGTGCTAAGAAGACAATAACTGAGGAACAAATGGAAGAGTTTGTCAAGCAGGCATACCCGAATGTATATAAAGAGCATCAGAGGCTGATAAGCCAGTTTGTAGCAGCTGCAAATGAATATGGCGTACCGATGCCCAAGATCCTCGGACAACCTCAAATGGAAATAGTTGTGCAGGGTGCATTCAATAAGATGTTGAACAAGGAAATAACACCTGAACAGGCGTATGAAGAAATAAAAGCAGGAATTGACAAGGTAAAAGCAGATTTGGCAGGATAAGCCTGAAATCATAATAAATCATAATTGCTGGAAGGCCTGCCCGGCCTTCCAGCAATTATGCAATTTGAAGAGATTGAATTTGAAGAGATTATAACCAGGAGGGGTCAGTTTGAAAAAAATAGGTGCAGACCTGGTCCGTCCACGACAGACGAGGTTTAAAAAATATATGGTCGCATATATGTTTATTCTCCCGACACTGCTGTATCTTTTGATATTCCAGCTTTATCCTTTGCTTGAATCTGTGAGACTGGGTTTTACAAATACCTCATTTTTGCGACCTGGAAGTGGGAAATTTATAGGTTTGGACAATTATAAAGATTTGCTGTTTAATACACCGGAGTTTGGCAGCATTGTTAAAAACAGCATTCTGTGGGTGCTTGGCTCAACTTTTTTTCAGTACCTGTTTGCTTTGCCTACTTCTGCGGTTCTAAACAGCAATATAGCAGGGCGGCCTTTATGGAGAGGCCTTTTGATGGTTCCATGGGTAACGCCTACCGTCATTATGGGAGTTATTTTTAAGGCAATCTTTGACGGCGATTACGGCATTATCAATTACTACTTAAAAACAAACATAGTATGGTTGGGCGACGGCAGGACTGTCTGGCCTGTGCTTTTGCTCACGTCTGTATGGAAGGGTTTACCTTATGCTACATTAATGATTCTAGCAGGCCTTCAGGGTATCTCAAAAGATTTATATGAAGCAGCATATGTGGATGGATGCGGTAAGTTCAAGCAGTTTTTCAAAATAACGCTCCCTCTTCTTACGCCGGTATTATTTACTTCGTGCCTGGTAAGCATAGTGCTTACGTGGACCAAGTTTGAGCTCATTTGGGTTTTGACCGCCGGCGGCCCGGGAACAAAAACCAGCATTCTGCCAACCTATGTATACACAAAATCGTTTATCAACTTTGATATGGGAGCTGGTTCTGCTGTAGCAACTATCTCGATGCTTTTCATGCTGGTATTTGTATTGTTGTATCTAAGATTGTTCAAGAAAAGCGATCAGTATGAGGTGAGTTAAAAAGTGAAAAAGAAGAATATTGGCCTGGTATTTGTCTATGCGGCTTTGGCTTTAATCATGCTTTTTATATTGTTGCCCTATTTATGGCTGTTATCCTGCAGCTTTAAAACGGACCAGGAGATTTTCAGCGTAGTTCCTCACTGGATTCCAAGACAGTTTACTTTTAACAACTATTTATGGGCATTTAGTCCCCTTGGACCCAATATAGGTCCTTTACTGTCAAATTCAATTATAGCTGCCGGAGTAACAGCACTGCTTACATTGTTTTTTGCCGCAACAGGCGGTTATGCTCTTGGAAAATTTGATGTGCCTGGATTTAAAACCATAGGTATTATATTGCTGTTATCCCAGATGTTTCAGGGGCCACTGATCATGACCCCCTGGTACAAAACGGCAAGTGCGCTGGGAATTGTTAATACAAGACTTGTATTGATACTAATTTATTGCACGTCTACAATACCTATTGGTGTATGGCTAATGAAAGGCTTTTTTGCAGCTGTGCCCAATGAGCTGGAAGAGGCTGCTGAAATTGACGGATACGGCAGGGTAAGTATTTTCTTTAAAATTGTACTGCCGCTGACTTTGCCGGGATTGGCTGCTGTAGCGATATATTCCTTTATTCTCAGCTGGAATGATTACCAGTATGCGCTTATACTGACCAACTCTATCAGGGCAAAAACAATTCAGGTAGGTATAGCCGAACTTATGGACAGCATGGGCAAGCTTAACTGGGGAGGAATCATGGCTACCGGCATCATAGTAACCATACCTGTTATTGTAATGTTTGCATTTATTCAGAAGTATTTGGTGGAAGGCCTGACTGCGGGTGCATTAAAAGGGTGACGCCATGACAGAGGAATTGAAAGCTTTGCTGGATTACATGGAAGAAAATATAGATATTGAGCATGCTGAATTTGTAGAGCGGCTTCATATAAAAAGTTTAAACTATGAGGATGTACCGTATATACCCTTAACTGTTATTTATCCCTTGGATGGCTCTTTTGAGCCGTTTCCTTACAGTGAAGCATTTGATGATCCTGAAAAAATGCTGTATAACGAGCTATTATGGAGCTTTTCCGGCAACCTGAACAGCATAAAAATCAAAGATCATTTTCCGTTACAGATAAGAAGCAATCATGGTACAGGGATAATTGCATCACTGTTTGGAGCAAAATGCAGAATAATCAACGACGGCATGCCCTGGGTGGACCATTTCGATGACGGAATTGAAGGAGTGAAAAGAATTTTAAGGAAAGGTTCTCCTGACCTGACGGACGGATTGGGAAGGAAGGTCCTGGAGACCTATCAGTATTTTTATGAAACTTTAAGGGAATATCCGAAGTGTTTTAGAGCTATACACATTACGCAACCTGATTTGCAGGGACCCTTCGATATAGCCCATTTGCTTCTTGGAATGGACGTGTTTTTTGAGATAAATGATAATCCTGAAATAATTCAGGACCTTTTGGAACTAATAACTGAAACGTATATAAAATTCAGGAAATCGGTAGAACCTTATCTCACTGATAAAGCAGGAGATGATGCCATATATGTTCATGGGGGCATATTCGGTGGAAAGGTGATCATAAAGGACGACACTGCGCTTATAAACCTGTCAAAAGAGCAGTATGAAAAATTTTCAAAGCCCTACAATGAGAAGATACTTGAGGAGTTTACAGGTTCAATTCACTATTGCGGGCCTGAACGCAAATGGCATCACGAGGTGCTTTTACATCCGAAATTAAGAAGCATAAACTATGGCAATCCCGAGATGCATGATCTTGAATATGTGTATGGCAAATGGAGCCAGGACAGAAAATCCATTGTTTTTTGGGGATACAATCAGGAGTATGATTTTATCCAAAAGGCTTATGACCTTGGAATCAAGACAGGGATGACATTTGCCTGTAAGGCCGGGAATTATCAGAGTGCGCTTAATATTTTGAAGAACCATACGCAAAGGAAGGAGTGCGAAAAATATGCAGAACACTATTCGATGTGATGTTTTGATAGTGGGCGGAGGCGCTGCTGCAACCAGGGCTGCCATTGAAGCAAAAGACAACGGGGCGGATGTTCTTATTGCAACCAAACGCAAATACGGATACAGTGGTTCGAGCTTTTATGTTAATTCAATACCCTGGGGGATCATGAGAGCAGGTGGAGGGATTGAAGCTCAGAAGAAATTCCTTGAAGAAATATTAAGTGCCAGCTGCGGGTGCCTTAACAGCAAACTTACAGAAATCCTGGTGCGTGATTCTGATGACAGATTTCAGGATTTAGTTGATTATGGTTTGAAATTTCGCAATAATGATGATATACCATGCTTTGGCAGAGAGCCAAGAGGAGCATTGCTTATCAGCATGGACAATGCCCGTCAGTGTTTTAAGGATCAAATCAGGAAAAGGAATATAAAAGTGGCTGAAAACTTACATATTTGTGATTTGATAGTAAAGGATAATATTTGCTGCGGAGCCATAGGGATTGATGAAGAGGGCAACTGGGTGAAGATTTGTTCAAAAACGGTTATATTGGCTTCAGGTGGAGCGGAATATTTGTGGGAATATGGTTTTGCAAATGCGGATATGACCGGTGATGCATATGCTATGGCCGCAAGAAACGGAGCCAGACTTACAAACCTGGAGTTTATACAGTTTATACCGGGTATTATAAGCCCGCTGCAAAAGACGAATTTTCACCATCCGACCCTGGAAAGCATTCCTTTAATATATAATAAGCATGGGGAAGAATTTCTGGAAAAGTATTTACCGGAGAATGTAACTGTTGAAGACTGTCTGAAGGCCAGAGCCAAACATGGGCCTTTCAGTTATGAGGATGAATCGAAATATTTTGATATAGCAATATGTATGGAAGCAGCCAAAACCGGTGACAACAAAGCTGTCGGAGCGGAAATCAGGTATAGAGATGAGCTTTGCGGTAAATTTGCCGTATGGAATGATTTCCTTAAATCAAGGGGTGTTGATCCACAAAAAGACGCTTTGACCATATATCCTCATTGCCAGGGCTTCAACGGCGGAGTTGCAATTGATGAGCAGTGCTCCACTGATATTGAAAATTTGTATGCATGCGGCGAATGTGCGGGTGGACCTCATGGAGCCAATCGAATCGGAGGCAACGCGGTTTTAGGTACGCAGGTGTTCGGTAAAATTGCAGGTGAACAGGCGGCAAGGAAGGCAATGACAGCCAAAGCCATTGAAATTACCGACACAGACGCATTGTTCAAAATAGGCGAGAGCTTCGACACCGGGTATACCACAAGGATAACTCCTGAAGAAATAATGAAAAATATTAAAAGCACAATGCAGGAAAGCGCATTCATAATAAGAGATGAGACGAATTTAAGAAAAGGTATTGAGAAAATAGAAGCCATGCAGAAGGAATTCAATCCATGCCAGTTCATAAAGGACGGCGACTATGCAAGAAAGGCACTGAATGCCTATAATTCATTATCCACCGCCCGCTTGATACTGTATTCGATGCTGAACAGGAAGGAAAGCAGGGGAAGTCATTACAGAAAGGATTTTCCGAACCGAAACAATAAGGAATACGGTAAGATGGTATTCATAAGACTGAATAAAGATAACGATATATTTATTGAATAAAAATCAACAAGTTCCGGTTTATACGTTTAAAACTGTTAATAACATTAAAAACTTATGGGGAGAGAAAATATGGCAAACGTTGTAAACGACACAAAAAAAAGATATTGTGGAATAGTTCCTCCAATAATAACTCCTTTAAAAGAATCAGGAGCACTGGATGAGGAAGGTCTTGAAAAGCTTATCAATTACTGCATTGATAACGGGGTGCACGGTATATTTGCCATGGGCACTTCGGGAGAAGCAATGTGCGTCAGCAGAAAAGTCTGGAAAAGAACCATTGAGGTTACGTTAAAAACTGTCGGAAACAGAGTTCCGGTTTTTTGCGGCGCAATTGATTCGTCAACAGAAAGGGTTATTGAAAACATTAAGGAGCTGGAACAGGCAGGCGCAGAAATAATTGTGGCTACACCTGCATTTTATCTGCAAAATACATGCCAGGAGGAAATTATACGCCATTTTGAAAAGATTTGCAGCAGTACAAGCTTAAAGATAGTGGTTTATAACATTCCTTCAACTACGCATGTCAATATTTTGCCGGAAACTATCAGGCGCTTGTCAGAGATTGATAATATCATAGCTTATAAAGACAGCAGCGCTGACTGGGAACAGCTGCAAAGGGAAATTTTCCTCCTGGAAGACGCTAATATCAGCCTGTTTAATGGTGCGGAGGAATTGTGCGGAGTAAGCATGCTCTTCGGCGCCCAGGGCTGTGTTCCGGGGCTGGCAAGCTTTTTCCCGCGTATGTTTGTGGACATGTATGAAGCTGCACTAAGGAAGGATATAGACAGAGTGTACGAACTGCAAAAGCAGGTATGGGATGTGAGGAAGATCCTGTTTGTTGGCAAGTCATGGATGAGTGCGATGAAATATGCCGGCAGCAAATTCGGATTTGGGACTGAAACGGTTACAGATCCCGTTGAGCCTTTGAAAGATGATGAAAAGAAAAAAATTGATGAAATCCTGGAGAAGTACAAATAAATGAAAGTGAGAAAGTGAACAGAATTGTATGGTTTTTTAAAGATAAGAAGGGGGAAGGAAATTGAGGGTCAAGGATTTATTCAACCTGAAAGGAAAAGTGGCCATTGTAACCGGAGCTCATGCATGGTTAGGCTATGACATGGCATGTGCATTGGCAGAAGCAGGTTGTAACATTATTATTACATCCAGAGAACTTTCACGGGCAAAAGAAGCTACTGACAAAATAGCTAATGAATATAAGGTGGAAACCCTGCCTTTAACTATGGATCAGCGTGATTATGAGCAGGTTAAGGCAATGGCAGAAGAAGCATATAAGTGGAAAGGGCATATTGATATCCTGATAAATAACGCCGGAGGAGGATCCGGAAAAAGCGAAGGAAACCTTTTCAAGAGATCCCCTGAAGATATTGTTAACATGATAAACACTAACCTGACCGGTGTCCTTTTTTGCTGCAAAGAAGTGGGAAAATATATGGTTAAGCAGGGCTATGGAAAGATAATCAATATAGGGTCCATAGCCGGCATAGTCGGCCGTGACAGGGAAATGTACAGGAAGACCAACAAAAATGAACAGCCTGTCGACTATGCCGCGGCAAAAGCCGGTGTTATCGGAATGACAAGAGACCTTGCAGGCTTGATGTCACCTTATGGAGTTTATGTAAACTGCATTTCTCCCGGTGGTTTTTATAAAGATGAGCCGGAGCAATTTGTTGAAGCCTATAGCAGTAGAGTAATGCTCGGAAGAATGGGACGCATGAATATTGATATAAAGGGAGCAGCACTCTTTTTGGCTTCACCTGCTTCTGACTATATAACAGGGCACAATCTTGTTGTTGACGGAGGATTCAGCGTATGGAAGTAGATAAAAAAGAGTTTGCGGATATGAAAATTTTTATTGTCGGATGCGGCTCCATCGGCAAAAGGCATGCAGGCGTCCTTGCTTTCTTGGGAGTGACGGATATCACTGCCTATGATCCTGCGGAAGAGCAGGTACAGGGGTTGATAAATGCTGTTCCTGGAGTAAAAAAGTGCAGTTCTTTTGAAGAAGGACTGATGCAGAAACCTGATGCGGTATTTGTACTTGCTCCGACAAAATTGCATGTTCCCCTTGCAATCCAGGCAGTAAAGGCTGACTGTCATGTATTTGTGGAAAAACCTATATCCGATTCTCTTGATGGAATAGATGAACTTTCTGCTGTTGCTTCGGAAAAAAAGAAGAAGGTAATGGTGGGGTTTTGCTTCAGGTACCACGAAGGTTTGGTGAAGGCCAAAAATTTGATAAAGTCGGGAAGAATCGGGCGACTTGTATCAATAAGAGCATTGATGGGCGAACATTTTCCGGAAGTGCGGCCGGACTACAGGAATACATATTATGTGAAGTATTCCGGCGCTTTTGAATTAGTGCATGATCTTGATCTTGCCATATGGTATGCAGACCAGGAAGTGAAGAAGGTATATGGAGTATTTGGTACTTTCAGCGATATTGACGGTATGGAAGCTCCTGATATTGTAGAAATTCTTATGGAATTTGAAGACAGGTGTGTGGCAACAGTACACCTTGACTTTTTCCAAAAACCCCGCCGCAGGGCAATTGAACTCATAGGAACTGAAGGAGTCATCATTGTGGAGTTTGGATCATGGGATAAATATACAATATCGATATACGACAGCAAAAACAAGTTGTGGGAGGAAATTGAAGAAAAAACATTCAGAAATGCCATGTTCATTGCTGAAGATACCGAGTTTTTGAAAGCTATAACGGAAGATAAACCGATAAGCTGTGGAATCGAAGAGGCGTGTAAATCTCTGAAAGTGATTTTGGATGTTCAAAACAAACCTTCATAAGCTTAAACAAAATAATAATCATTATTATTCCAGTGGCTAAGTTGGATACAAAAATAAAGTTCTTTCAAAAATCCCGCAGCAGGTGCAGGAGAAATCTTCATTTGCTGCGGGATTTGTTTTTTCACAGGAATGGGTTGAGGTGTAAGGATTTAAAAATATAAGAGAAATGAGGAGACAGAAAAGTAGATGTTCTTATACGATATGGTGTAAAATAAAAATATGTGGTATATGTTTGCAGAATAATACGAATATGCAAAGCGAATATTATTATAAAACCGGAGGTTAATTTATGAAGATAAATATTGTTGGAGAGAACAATATTAAAATTGCTATTGTAGACAGTAGCGATATATTGATAACGGATGTGCAATCAGCATTAGATTTTATAGCAACTGTAGGGTTTGAAACAGGTTGTAATCGTATAATTTTGAATAAATCAGCGATTTGTGATGACTTTTTTGACTAAAGCACGAGACTTGCGGGAGAAATACTGCAAAAGTGTATTAATTATCATATAAAAATAGCCATTGTAGGAGATTTTTCTGTATATACAAGTAAGAGTTTAAAGGATTTTATTTATGAGAGTAATAAAGGGAAAGATATATTTTTCTTGCCAGATGGAAAGCAGGCAATAGAAAAACTAAGTATAGTTAATTTTGTTAATAAATATACATCATTTACAATAAGAATTGTTGTTTGTGCATTGAGGAGACCTACATGAATAGTGATAGAAACATTGATTCCTATAAAAGATTTTATGTAGATATCAATTTCGACAGGGCGGGGTTGTTTGAAATACTAAAAAAGGAATATGGTTGTAGTACGGTTTTATATCCGGGTTGCTCTATACATATAACTCCTTCTTTTTATTTCCAGCATGTAGTATATGTGGACTTCAGCAAGATGGCCAAGGAGTTTTTTGATGATATTCACAATATTTTAAATTATATAAACAGCAATAAAAAATATAAGCAGTCTGCCTATGTCCAGTTTATTCATGGAGATTATACAAAACCACTTCCAGTGAGAGAAGTAAATTTTGATTTGCTGATAGCGCTGTATGCTGATGGGATTACTCAATCATGTAAGAAATATGTCAAACCTGGTGGAATTATTTTAACCAATAATCATCATGGGGATGCAGAAGAGTTATTAAAGGATTGTACAATCACTATAGATGGGTTGATTTACAAAAAAGGAAAGAAATATATTATTGAGAAAGACGTCAATGATGATTTTGCAGATATCATAAAAAGACATAGGAAGACGAAGAAAGATATGAAAAACACTGCTAAAGGGCTGGAATATGTAGATAATCAATGTTATTGTGTATTGAAGAAGAATAAGTAAAAATAATGTGACATTCATATCCCAAATGGCAGAAGGTTGGGCAAAGAAATTGGAAAGTGATGCATTGGAAGCATACTCGGCAGGGACAATAAATTACCCTGAAGTGAAACCACTGGCAGTACAGGTAATGGAAGAAGCAGGAATGGATATGAGCTGTTATTATCCGAGATTATTAGGATGAATTATTGTAAAATGGTATTAAAATATTATAATGATATTAAATCAAAAGGTGTTCTTTCAACCATTGATGAATTGATAGGAGAAGTGTGATGGATATGCAAAAAAAATATGATATAGTCGCAATTGGCGAATGTTTAATTGACTTTGTACCCTCTCCAATGCAAGAAGAGGGAAAACTTAATTTTAGCGGTTGCCCTGGCGGCGCGCCTGCCAACGTCCTTGCTTGCGCCTCTAAATTAGGGCTTAATACAGCTTTTATTGGAAAAGTGGGAAATGACGTTTTTGGACAATTGCTTTATTCTACTTTAAGTGATTGCGGTATCAATACTTCATCTCTTGTTATTTCAGATAAGTATCCCACTACACTGGCATTTGTAGCCCTGGATAAAAATGGTGACAGGGTATTCAGTTTTTACCGCAACCAAACAGCGGACTGTATGATTACACCAGATGAGATTGATAGTTCATTGCTATCTGATACAAAAGTATTCCATTTTGGCTCTGTTTCCATGACAACCGAACCAGCCAGAGGAACCACTTTGTATGCAGTAAAGAAAGCAAAAGAGCATGGCGCACTTATCTCATATGATCCAAACTTAAGAGAATTGCTGTGGGATAGCCTGTTTGAAGCTAAAGAAGTCATTTCCAGTGCGATGAAGTATTGCGATATTGTAAAGGTTTCGGAAGAAGAGTTGTATTTCTTAACAGGTGTTGATGATGTTGACAATGCGTTGCTTCAACTGTTTAAACAAAACAGTTCGATTAAAGTATTGGTTGTTACCATGGGAAGTAAAGGATGCAAAGCAACTTACGGGCAAAATATACTGACATCGGCTGGGTTTGACGTAAAAACAGTAGATACCGTAGGCGCAGGCGATACTTTTTGGGGTGCGTTTTTGTATCAGATTCTGTCTGGCAATTTTGATCCTTGTAATCCTGATGAAAGGTCATTATCTAAAGCTTTAACATTTTCAAACGCAGCAGGAGCACTGTCCACTACTAAGAACGGGGCAATTCCTGCAATGCCAATGCTTGATGATATTCTAAGTCTGATTAAACAGCATTCTGTATGAATATTGCAGATACAAAAAAGCTTGTAGTTATTAATCTTAATAAATGTTAATCAAAGAGAAGAGATAAATGATGATACAAGCAATAATGATAAAAGCTGTTGATATTAGAATATAAGAATAAAGAAGATGAAAGTTAAATGCTATATGCTATAATGGTAGAGAATATTTTGAAATAAATCAGCGGAGAATTGGAAGGCATACTAGGTTAGTTATTTTGGCTATAAGAGGGGTTAATTGAAATGGTATTGTGGGTAATCTTCATTAGCGCATTTTCTATAGGTTTTTCAGGAGCAATGATGCCTGGGCCTTTGTTGGGGGTCACAATTGACAGCAGCCTTAAAAAAGGGTGGACAGCAGGCCCATTGATAGTATTAGGTCATGGAATATTGGAATTTATGTTAGTTATCATTATGACATTTGGGCTTAATAATTTCTTTTCCAATCCGACAGTTGCAGGACTTATCGGATTGTTTGGCGGCGCTTTTCTTGCGTGGATGGGCTATGGAATGATTAAATCAGGTATAAATAAGACAGTATCTTTGGAGAACCAGAGAGCAGGGAACAGAGCAGGAATAAAAAATCCTGTATTGGCGGGAGCGCTTGTAAGCGCTACTAATCCATATTTTATTCTCTGGTGGGCGTCAACAGGTATGGAATCAATACGCCAGGCATACACTTCAGGGTTAGTTGGTGTTTTATTCTTTTTCGTGGGGCATATTCTGTCGGACTTTACATGGTATACAGCAATATCCTTAGCTTTTTCCGGAGGGAAGAAACTTATCAGTGATACGGTATATCAATGGATCATTTTATTGTTAGGCATATTCATTACAGCATTTTCAATTTATTTTATGGTCAGCGGCTGGAAGACGCTGTTTGGAGTGACAGGGTAAGAAAAAGAAAGATGGGAATTTTGTATTCTCTGTAGATTATCCCATTTACAGTATAAAGTCTTCACGGTCGGCATGATAAGGTGGCATACTCATGGAAATTAACGAGAAAGTTCATATTGAGGAATATAACCCTGAATGGGTCAGACAGTATGAAGATGAAAAAGAGCAGCTATGCAATGCTCTTGGAGATACGGTTTTAGGAATTGAACATATAGGAAGTACGTCGATTCCCGGAACGTGGGCCAAATCTATCGTTGTGTAAAATCCTTTCCTCCGGAGCAATCCTTTATTGATAAAATTACAGAACTGGGCTACGAACATCTTGGTGAAGCAGGGGTCAGTGGAAGGATTTATTTTCGGAAGAGGTATCCCAAGGCATATAATGTTCATGTTACTCAATTCGGGAACTCGGTTTGGATCAATAACATTCTTTTGCGTGACTTTATGCGCAGCCATAAAGAGGAAGCAATGAGATATTCAGAGTTGAAAAAGATGATCCTGTCTGAAGGTATAAACAATTTACTGGAATACTCAGAACGTAAGGCGGACTTTATGAAGGAAGTCCTCAAAAAAGCCAAGGAATGGAATAATATGGGATATGGGAACAGGTTCCGTGTCCTAAAACCATAAAACTCTCTTCATATCTTCCAGGAAATGCATTCATACGAGAACAATGCCGGATGTAGAATATGAAAGAAGATAGTGTCACTATTGAACCTTTGGAAACACTGCCATATAGTCCTCTTGCTGTTCAACTTATTGATAAATTTGGTATGCTGTAGGGATTTATGGTTGATGAGAGTAAGGAGGGTTTACTATGGATATTATTTTTAAAACAGAGAATTGCGTGTTCAGCTACCGCGTTGCCGGAATTCTTATCCATAATGGCAAAGTACTGCTGCAAAAACCAACCAATGACACAGGTTATGCTTTTCCCGGAGGACATGTAGAACTTGGTGAAACAAACGAAGAAACTTTAATTCGCGAATTCAAAGAGGAAATTGGTGCAGACATTAAGGTAAGGGAAATAAAGTGGGTTGCTGAAATATTCTTCCCATGGGGTAATAAGCCCTGTCATCAAATTTGTCTTTATTTCATAATTGAGCTTAAAGATGAAGCGCAGATACCGCTTGATGGAAAATTCATTACTCATGAGCACATTGAAGAACGGGATTTTGATATTGAATTTCATTGGATTCCTCTTGATAAAGTTAAAAATATAGAAGTATATCCAAGCAATGCCAGTGAACTGATGGAACACATTAATGAATGTGTTAAACATTTTGTGTATAGGGAGGATTGACTTATGAATTATGTTGTAAATGCTCCAACTTCTGCAAAGCAGATAGCTGACCTGCGTCAAGCGGTTGGCTGGAACCGGATGGAGAGCTGTTATGAAAATGAGCATATGAATTCTTATTTCCACATCAGTGTATATGACGGTGAAAAGCTCATTGGATATATTGACACTGTCTCAAATAGTATAACAGATGCCTACATCCAGGATCTGATGGTACATCCTGAATATCAAGGTAAAGGCATTGGGACTGAGCTTATGAATAGGACAATTGCTTATTTGAAGGAAAGGAAAGTATATATGATTTCTGTTGTATTTGAGGAAAGGTTACTGCCATTTTACAAGCGGTTTGGATTTAACCTTATGCTGTGCGGTCAAATGCAGACATATGAAATAGATTGAAAGGTGGGAAATCACATTTTATAAAGGACCTCCAGATACACTTGCAAGAGCATTGCTCCTATGCAAGATGGATGGATTCCAAAACTCTGATGCTGACTTTATATTATATAGAAACACCCTATGTCGCCGAATATGTAATTCATTTTTGTGGAGATATGATTACTCTGGATTTTAGAGTGAATGTAAGTATGACACTAATAAAAGGCTTTTCTGTGAAGGGGTTTAAATTGGATGAAACGAAAGATTGAAGGTTCCGGCACATACATGGACAATATTCAAATGTACGGGTGCCATGCCAAATGCAATTCAGGAGCTATTGCACAGGATTTATTCTGAGTTCTTTCCAACCAGCGAATATCAGCCTTGTGGAGGAATTGATTTTGAGGTGTATCCGGACAGCGATATTCATTCTCCAAAGTATGAAAGCGAAATATGGATTTCAGTCGAAAAGAGGATGGTGTAACTTATTGCAGCCTATTTGCAAGAATTCCTTCAAAACCTATTGACAAAATGGGAAATATATGAAAAAATACAGTAAAATGTGAGCATGCATAAGAGCTTTTAGCTTGAGCTGCATGGGGGCATTGAAGCCTTACACGTGGAGAACTTACCCCGCGGAGTCACATAAAAGTAATTCTGCGGGGTTTTTGTATATTAGAGAACATGTAAGTGTGCGGCATCAAATCCGTGTAGAGTCGAATATTAATAGCCTGACTTTTACAAAGGTGGACATCGATTTGTAAATGTATTCGAGAGGAGTGTAGAATACTCTTTTAACCACTTTTAGTTCAAAAGACCAGCTAATTAAAGTCAAGAGTTTTTAAGAAAAAGCTTTATGAATTTTTGAAAACTCCTGACATAGAAAAAATGCATAACAACAAGACCACCTTTGCGAAGTAGACATAAAATAGCTGGTC
>DULF01000113.1 GCA_012840535.1 Clostridiaceae bacterium | reverse complement strand
GTTCCATTAACGCGGCACAGAATACAGCTCCCTTTAAACTCTCTGCAACAACATGGGGAGCAAAAAACAGCCCCTGGAACATCAGCCTGTTGTTTCCGAGAGTGCAGCCGACCTCTTTTCCAAGTCCTGGAGTAGTCAACCTGTATGCAGCGTTCCTGACATATTTTTCCTTGCCTGCTATGTACCCTCCCGTCAGCGCCAGTCCTCCCCCGGGATTTTTAATCAGTGAACCGGCCACGATATCTGCGCCTGCTTCAATAGGTTCCTCTTCTTCAACAAATTCACCGTAACAATTGTCAACAAGAATAATTACGTCTTTCTTTATATCTCTTATAAAGCCAATTATCTTTTTTATATCTTCGGTCCTAAGGGCGGCTCTCCACCCATATCCTCTTGAACGCTGGATCAAAACCACTTTTGTCCTGTCATGAATGGATTTTTTTATTCCGTCATAGTCTACGCTTCCATTGTCATTAAGATCTACCTGCCTGTATGTTACTCCAAAATCCTTAAGGGAACCTGCACCTTCTCCCCTGAACCCTATTACCTCTTCAAGCGTATCATACGGTTTACCGGTTACCGACAAAAGCTCTTCACCAGGTCTTAAATTACCGTAAAGCGATATTGCAAGAGCATGGGTGCCGGAAACTATCTGGTGTCTCACAAGAGCGTCTTCAGCTCTGAAAACTTCCGCATAAACCGCGTCAAGTATTTCACGGCCCCTGTCTCCATAGCCGTAACCGGTAGTTCCCGTAAAATGAGAATCACTCAGGCCATGGTTCTGCATTGCCCTGATAACCTTGTATTGGTTATACTCTTTAACTGAGTCTATTGAAATAAAAATATCCTTAATTTCTTTTTCGACCGAATCTGTAATTGAAATGACATCCTCATCAATACCAAACTGTTCCTTTAAATATCTAACTAGTTTCTTGTCCATTGCATTTCCTTTCTTTTATCATACGTAAATTTTTCCGTCATTTAATATTCTATACAAGTTGTATGCTCTTTTCAACAAAGATTCACATAAAACCGCCATCAGGCGGAATATAAATGTACCTTGATTTTTCATGTATTGTGTTATAACATCTTTACGGTGATTAAATTGCTTTTAAACTATGCTATTGGTCCGGAATGTGAAGGAAAAACAGTTAAACATGTGCTGAAAAACAAGCTTGGCTTGTCTGAAAGGCTGATAAAAAAATTAAAGTATTCAGGCAAGGTTTTTTGCAACTCTGTGCCTGTTCATGTTATTGCGCAAGTTAAAAGCGGAGACGTTATCAGTGTATCAATTGATTTTGATGAGGAAAATGACAATGTTATACCTGAAGAAATTGATCTGGACATTATTTACGAAGATGATTGCCTGATAGCAGTAAATAAGCAGGCTGACATGGTGGTGCATCCGACCTGCAACCATCCTACAGGTACTGTGGCAAACGGTTTGATCTGGCACCTTAACCGCCAGGGTGTAAACAAAAAGATACGCCCTGTAAGCAGGCTTGACAGGGACACTACAGGAATAATTATTTTTGCGAAAAACGAATACGTGCAGGAGCATTTAGTACGCCAGATGAAAAACAAAACTTTTCTAAAAGAATATATTGGAGTAGTACACGGGATTGTGGAAAATACGCGGGGAACAATAGACCTCCCGATAGAGCGGAAACCCGGGAGCATAATGCTGAGGCACATTTCAGAATCCGGATATGCTGCAATTACACATTATGAAGTAATAAGCTACCTTACCAGCGCTACATTTTTGAGATTCTTTCTTGAAACAGGAAGAACACATCAAATAAGGGTACATTGCCAGGCTATCGGCCATCCACTGTTCGGTGATACTCTATACTCTGATTTTAATGATTCCGTTTTGATTAAAAGACAGGCGCTTCACTCATATAAAGCCAGTTTCTTGCATCCTGTTACAAAAAACACTATTGAATTGTCTGCTCCAATACCTCAGGATATAACACAGCTTCTGGAAATATTAAGAAAATGAATCCCATATATTTACAATAATTACTATTAGTGGTATGATATATGTGCTCTTACACGGGAGGAAATAGTATGGAAATACTAAAAGATCGTTATTCAATAACAGAGCTTAGCCAAAGGCTGGGCACCACTGATCATACCCTGAGGTATTATGAAAAGGAATTTGGTTTAAACATTCCTAAAGATGAGCGGGGCAGGCGTTACTATACGCCGGAACTTGCAAATATCATGTACAAGATAAAAATGATGAGAAATGATGGGCTGCAGATTAAGGCAATACGCAAAATACTTGAAACCGACGGTATAATCAGCGAACCTCCACCGGTGGTAAATGAAAACAACAACACTTCCCTGGTTGTATCAAAGCCTTACGACAGTACCAGGGATATAAAACGTTTTTTTGATGATTTCAAGGAACAGGTAACATCCAGTATATCAGCAGAAGTTAATTCGGTAAAAGAATACCTTTTTCTTGAAATCAAGAAAACCAAGCTTGAACTTGGCGCATGTGTTGAGAATAGTATGCGAAAACTCGAATCAAAAATGGAAAAACACTTTATTGAGGTCGACCGCTCGCTCAGTTTATGGAGAGAACGCAACAAGCGCAAATTTTTCCGCAGGATATTCGATATATTCAAAAAATAAAAAACCCCCCGGATATTGCAGGGGATTTTTTTATGTAACTCTTTCTGTCAAATTTTCTATCCAACTTTCATTTCCAGTCTCAGTTTGTCAGCCACCATGGCTATAAACTCTGAATTTGTAGGTTTTCCTTTTCCAATGCTTACAGTATATCCAAAAATCTGATCAATTGCATCAACCTGGCCTCTGCTCCACGCTACTTCAATTGCGTGCCTGATTGCTCTCTCAACCCTGCTTGGAGTAGTATTATATTCCCTTGCTATTGTAGGATACAACTGTTTTGTAATTGAATTTATTATGTCCATTTCATTTACAACCATCTTAATTGCATCTCTGAGATACTGATATCCTTTTATGTGTGCAGGCACTCCTATCTCGTGCATGATATTTGTGATTTCCATCTCCAGGTTTTTCTTTGGCTGTGAATGACGTGACGTTTTTACTTCATTTGAATAATCGGAACGAATAACAGCCGGGTATCCAGCATCTTTTAGCTGGCGTATCCTGGAAACCAATACTTCCATATCAAAGGGTTTGACAATATAATATTCAGCTCCAAGCGCCAGGGCTCTTTGAGTAATCTTATCCTGACCAACAGCCGACAATATTATGAATAGAGGGCGTTTTTTCATAGTGGTCGAATTTACTTTTTCTAATACTCCTAATCCGTCAAGATGCGGCATTATTATATCAAGAACAGCAATATCCGGTGTTTTTTCCATAATCATATCATAAGCTTCAACGCCGTCTCTGGCAACACCAACAACCTCAATATCTTCCTGGCTGCTTAAATATTCATACAAAATGTCCCCAAATTCTCTATTGTCATCAGCTATAACCACTTGAATCTTTTTTTCCAACATCAAACTCCCCCTTATTTACATTTACTATCTTCCTTAATTCATTATATTTGCGTTTCGACAAAAACACAAGAGTTATTTTCTAAAATTTAGAAAAAGGTACTTGTTTTAACATATTATTTATTTTATCCATAATTACCTATATTGTATAACCCTTGCCAAATCCTTCTTAGACATTTTTATTTTTTTATCTCAACCCACAACTATCCTGCGGCATCTAATTCTGTCTGACTATTTCCTGAAATATTTCTCAGCATTCCTTCTATAAAAATGCCATAGCCCCTTGTTGGATCGTTTACAAGCACATGTGTTACAGCACCGATTAATTTCCCGTCCTGTATTATAGGGCTTCCGGACATGCCTTGTACGATACCGCCAGTTTTGTTTATAAGCCTCTCATCCGTAATTTTTATAATCATGCCTTTTGACCCGTTAAGGCTTTGTTTTGACACCTTCTGAATTTCGATAGAATACTCTTCAATTTCATTGCCGTCAATATTCGCAAGAATAACTGCAGGTCCCTCTTTAACCTGGCTTCTGAGTCCAATTGGATATAATTCATATGATACTTTTTCATACATCTCTTTGTTCAGAACTCCATATATACCAAATTTACTGTTTAATTTAACATTTCCCAGCTTATTCTTATCCTCAATAAAAATTCCTTTCAACTCCCCAGGATTACCTGCCGTGCTTTTTCTTATGCCAATAATGCTGCATTCAAGAATTTCTCCCCTTTTGACAGGTATAAGCATACCTGTATCAATATCAGTTATACCGTGTCCCAGGGCCCCAAAAAATCCCGTTCCGGGGTCATAAAAGGTTAACGTTCCTATTCCTGCTGTAGTTTCTCTTACCCACAATCCAATATGGTATTTATCATCATCAACAGCCTTTACAGGTTGGATTTCAGACTCATAATAATCATTTCCTCGTCTGTATCCTAATTTAATTGGGTTGCCTTTGCTTTCATTTATTAATTGAATCAGTTCATTAATGCTGTTGATTTTTTTACCGTTCACACTCAATATTGAATCGCCAGGCCTGATTCCACTGTCTCTTGCAGGTATTACCCTTTTTCTGTCAACCGTTTCGACATCGGATATACCTATGACAAGTATGCCGTCTATTTCAAGCTTAACGCCGATTGTATTTCCGCAAGCCATAATTCTTCTATTCTGGATTACATCAACCCTCATTGTCTTTAGTGGAAGCAAACCAAACAAACTCATGCTCAGATTTACTATACCGTTTTTTATTGTTTTAAACTTTACCGGATTGGATAATCTAATAAAATTTCCATTATCATTTATGTCTTCACTGCTTAAACTGATAATGCCATCCCTGTCAGCTTTTATATTAATAAGTATAGGACTTTTGAAATTATATAAATATTCTTCTCCTTCAAATAATGTAATTTCCCCGGGAAATGATAAAACCGCAAATACATAACTTACACAAATAAATATGCTGCATACGCTTAAAAAAAACATAATCTTTCTCTTATGTGATTTAAAAAATTCCATTATTTTGCATCCTCCATGTTGTTATGAATACCTGATTCCGTATCCACAATATTTCCTATTGTCGAAGTTATTATTCAAACAAAATAATCTATCAAAGGAAATTAATTAACAAAAAAAGCCGCCTTTTTACCAAGGCAGCTTGAATTTCATAGATTGATAATTATTTTTTGATTAGTTTAATTGTATTGGAAGCCGTAATTGGGAATAAATATACTTCCTGAACCCAGTCCCACTACCACCAGTTATCCAATCGAAAAATCCCGATAGCATGCTAAAATCCCGCCAGCAAGCTAACTTTTTCTCACCCGTCTTTGAGGGAATTGAAGGTAATTGTGTTATTTTTCAATTCCTTATAGGTAAACTAAGACTCTTAACATCATACATGCTTCACCTTCCAAAATCAATAGTTAATTCCTTAAAAACAACCTAAAAACGTGATTGTAGATAGAAAAAATTAAAGAGTAGTTTCAATTCATTATTGGCAGTATAGAAACGGACCTCTTGCACCCCAAGCAAGCACTCTTGATTATGGTTTCAATTCCTTAATAGGTAGTATAAAAACCCTCGCTTTCCTTCAACAGTGCCGCAAGCTCACAGTCTTGTTTCAATTCCTTATAGGTAGTATAAAAACCCATTTCATATCATATAAAATGCTTAAAAAAAGCATATTTGACTAAAATCTATATAAAGCATTCTTTTATAAAAATTATATTACTTTAGAAATCAGATTTCAATCACTATCCTCATAATTCAAGGCTTTGATGCTTATTTGACTTTGTCGTCGAACTCCAGTAAAAATTACAATATTGTAGATCGACGACACTTTAGAAGTTTTTTATAAATTACAACTCCTTCTCCATCCATTTTCATTTCAATTGATTTCCAATTTAAATTTTTCGCTTTATGAAAAGTATAAAATAAATAAGTTCTTATATAAATGTTCTTCTTACCTTTTCCATGAATACTATTCATTCAAAGCTTTTTTCAAAAACAATTTTACTAATAATACCTTCAGGCAACCTTGAATTAAATTAGCATTTATTGTAAGATAAAGAAGTAATATAAAGAAATTTGATGAATTTTATTATTGGACCTGTTAAAATTGAATAAAGTTTTTTATTTTTCAACCTGTTACTAAAAAATACAACTTAAAATATTTTATTTTCAACTGTAGTATTGTAAGACCTTGACTTACCTGTGCGAAAGGGGGAAATTTTTTATTGTCAAGAGAAACTGTATATTTGGCCGGTTTACTCCACGATATAGGCAAATTTATCGAACGAAGCAAGAATTACAGAGTACATGATAAATATAATCATATCAGTGTCGGGCATCCTAAATATTCAGCCCTGTTGCTTGAACTTTTAAACAAAAATGTTTCTTTTTTTCAAAGGTTTTCAAATGAGTTAATTGATCTGGTATTATACCATCATGAACCCCGAAATGATACGGAAAGGATAATTCAGCTGGCTGACTGGCTGTCATCGTCAGAACGTGAAGAAGGAGATACTCAGGAAAAATATTATACCATACCATTAAAGCCTGTTTTCTCAAGATTATTCAACCGGGAAGATAAAGTTTACGGATATAATCTCACTCCCCTATCTGTTTCTGAGTGTTTTCCGGCAGAAAAGCCTAATGTTTCAATTGAACATTATAAAAAACTTGTTGATAGTTTTCTCGGGGAGTTATCAGCACTGGACAATGATACTCAGTTATATTACCTGCTTGAGAAATACCTATGGTGCGTACCGGCACAGACAACAAATTACGTACCGGATATTTCCCTTTTTGACCATGCCAAGACCACAGCAGCCATTGCTCTGTGCCTTTACGACGAATATGAAGCAGGACATTTAACCCGGGAAGACCTTAAAAAAATGGATCAAAACGAAAAACACCACTTTATGCTTATAAACGGAGATATTTCCGGAATTCAGGATTTTATTTTCAATATACCCGGTAAAGGAGCCGCAAAATCCTTAAAAGGCCATTCAGTATACATTACACTTCTGACTGATGTGCTAGCCCGTTATCTTACCAGGATGCTGGATTTAAAAGATGCAAATATTCTGTATAACGGAGGAGGCAATTTTTACATATTGGCTCCTAAAACCTGTGAAGAAAAATTTATTAACCTGAGGTCAGAAATTTCCCAGACAATTTTAAAATTTCACGGCGGATCAATATATGTCGCTTTAGATTACATTTCCCTTTCGCCTAATGATTTTTCAGGTTTTAATGAACAGTGGGAAAAAATCAAGGACAAGGTAAATACTTTAAAGTGCAGGAAATGGTCGGAAATCGGTCTGAAAGAACAGTTCCAATCAATTTTCGGTCCCTTTGGCAGAGGTTCAGAAGAAAATTCCCACTGTAAGCTGTGCGGAATTGAAAGAGGAGAAAGGGACATCATATATGACCCTGAATCTGACAAGAATTACTGTACTTTTTGCGCCAGTTTTATTGAATTAACCAATAATGTAAAAGATGCCGACTGCCTTGTTATTAAGGAAGTACCACCCAAAACCGGACTTACAGTGAAAAGCTATATGGATTTTTTCAGAACATTCGGCTTTGAATATATTTTCACCAGGCGCACGAATATCAGTAAGGAAAATGCAAAATACGCCTATCTCTTAAACGACACCAATTTTATGGAACTGGGTTTCAGAGGCTACAGGTTCGGCGCCTATCAACTCCCGTTTAATGAAAAGGAAAACAGGCAACTGACTTTCAGGGAAATTGCGGAAAAGAGCGCCGGAGATGTTAAGCTTGCTTTTCTTAAACTGGACGTGGACAACCTCGGGAATTTATTTTTCAAAGGGCTTGGCGAAAAATCCACTATCTCGCGAATTACAACTTTAAGCCGTATGCTGGCGCTGTATTTTGAAGGATATATTAACCATTTAATTTCAGCAAATAAATGGAACGATTACTTATATGTTGTTTTCTCAGGTGGAGACGATACATTTATAGTCGGCACATGGGATAAAGTACTGGACTTCACCCGGGAATTCTACAGCAAATTCAGGGAGTTTACCTGTCATCATCCCCAGGTTACTTTTTCCGCGGGAATTTGTCTTTTTAATTTCAGCTACCCGTTAACGATGTCATCCCACCTGACGGAAGAAGCCCTGGAAAAAGCTAAAAGCTTCCGTGATAATGGCAGTCAAATCCCCGGTAAAAACAAGGTTTCTCTGTTCGGTGAAATATTTAACTGGACGGAATTTGATGCAACAAGGAATTTCAAAAATCTTCTGCTGAATGTAATTGCAAAAAACAATAAAAACAACAAGAATAAAACATTCGGCCGTGCATTTTTATTTAAAATCTGGAAGTCTACTTTAGGTTTTAAACGAATCCTTAAGGATTCGTTACAGGGCAGGGTTGACAATGTGCGGTTTTGGCGCTTGGCCTATTATTTACGGGATATAGCCCATGAGGATTCAGAGATTCTTATAGGAGAGTACAGGAAAATCGTAATCAATAACGTCTTGGGAAAATCAAAAGACGACAAGATAAAAAACATCATGATAATTCCGGCTGCTGTAAAATGGGCGCAGATGGAAACGGAAAAAAAGGAGGGTAAAGATTGAAAGGTCAGATTTCTAAAATTTATTCCAAAACGAAAACAGGTATTATAACCTGCGAAAACGGAAAAAAATATGAATTTGATGAAAAATCCCTTGTTTCCGGCGTAAGATTCGGCGATGTTTTTGAGCTTATGGACATGGAATTTGCCACTCAAAAGCAAAATAACGGAAAGATAACCGCTGTAAACTGCCGGCCGATTGAAAACGAATGTGTCAGCTTTTTTAAGGAATATGTGCTTGATTTAAACATGAGGAAGGAAGACTACGACACCTTCTGTGATTATGCCATGAAATACGCTGAGAGGTTAAAATCGGCCCAGGTTACCACTTCGATGATCAGAAAAATATATGCCCGGATACTTAAATCCGACAAAGTGACTGATATAAAATTCCTGCGGCCTCAATTTGCTTATACTTCCGGTCGGAATGAAAAGAATTATATTTTACGGGAATTTATGGATCTGCTGGATTTCCTGGCAAAGCAAATGGAGTTGGACAACAAACAACACCTGGTGAATTATAAACAGTTTATGGAAGCTATTGTAGCCTACAGAAAATATGTCGGCAAAGATATTTAGGAGGGATTATCGTGAAATTAATGGGAAAGCTTTTCATTAACGGTAAAATTAAAGTTTTGACCGGACTTTATATAGGTGCTTCCAAAACGGATGCAGCCATCGGTGACATAGATAATTGCGTTATAAAGACAAGTGAAGGGATTCCGTACATACCCGGATCATCTTTAAAGGGGAAAATCCGGAGCCTTCTTGAGAAAAGCATATTAGACGAAATAGTAAAAGAAGAATCGCCTGAGAAAGAAAATTTGCAAGGGAAAAATAATTCAAAGGATAACTCCGTAAACGCAAAAAATAAACTGAACTTATGTACCTGTGGCAGTGAAAACTGTAAAATCTGCGTAATTTTCGGCAGCAGCGCAGACAAGAGATCAAATGAAGCCGGTCCGACCAGGCTTATTGTACGGGATTGCCACCTGACGGAAGAAACCAGGCGCAAAATGGAAAATAAAGAAGGTGAATTCAAGGAACTGGAACTTAACTATACAGAAAGCAAATGGGAAAATGTTATCGACAGGCTAACCTCCCGTGCCGAGCATCCGCGTCAGACTGAAAGGGTCCCTGCAGGTGCCGAATTTGATTTCCAGATTGTTTTTAATTTATTGGAAAAACAGGATATAGACAGGTTCTTTTACTTTATATCAGGTCTCAATTTATTACAGGACGACTACCTCGGCGGCAACGGTTCAAGAGGGTACGGGCGAATTGAATTTTCAAGTTTTCAGGTCGGAGCTAAGACTATTTCCGATTACGAAGGAAAAAATGAAATGGAAATCCTATATGACGGTACTTTACAAGGTTTTTCCAGAGAGAAAGAAGAATTCGCGGATAAGCTGATGAAAAAATTGGGGTTGAATGACAATGAAGATTTATAAATTTTATCCCGGGGATAAAACAAGTTTCCACTTTGGTGACAGAAACGGAAAACTCAAGGAAATACTCTCATCAGACCAGCTTTATTCAGCAGTTTACAACTGTGCGCTGTTGCTTTACGGGCAGGATGAAGACAAGAACCCTGTAGTTAAATCGTTGCAGAGTTTAACTCTCTCTTCCCTTTTCCACGGTATTCGCTTTTTAAATCAAAACGATGGAAAGACAAAAGAACTGTTTTTCCTTCCACGCCCTTTAGCCCCTGTAGTATCCGGGTCCAAGGATAAGGACTTGCTGAACAGCAAAAGAGAGAAAAAAATCAAATATTTTTCCCTGGGAGCATTAAAACTTTTACTGGAATCCTGGAACAGCGAAAAAAAGCTTTTTAAATTCAATATTTTTGACCTTGAAATAATGGGAGAAAAATATGCCTGTACCAAAGAGGAAATTCAGCCATTAGAGATCGACAAGTCACAAATGCCGGATTTTAAGTTTTTTGCTTCAAGCTCAGAGCCAAAAGTGGTAGTATCCAGACTGAATGACAATTCAGATAATTTTTATTACCAGGATAAAACTGAAGTAAATTATTTAAATATTGGCAATTACGTTGTAAGTCCGTTTTTCTATTTTATCTGCCCTGAAAAAGTCGATTACCGGTTAACGGCGGTTATAAGGCTGATGGCGGATGAAGGCTTAAGCGGAAAACGCAGCAAGGGCATGGGCGCTTTAGGAAAAGTGGATGAAGAAGAATGGCCTGATGAATTGATTTCAGGTTCCGGATCTTATTATATGTGCCTTTCCGGTGTCTTCCCCACTCCCGATGAAGCAGAAAAGCTTGTATACTATGAACTTGCTGAAAGGAGCGGATATATCTATTCTCAATACGGCAGGCCGTTACGTAAAAAGCGCTTAAGGCTGATTAAAGAAGGAAGCATTTTCTCAGAAAAAGTATCAGGCCAGATAATAGACGTAAGTCCGGACAGCTTTAACGAACATAAGGTATATTTGAACGGGAAGGCCCTTTTGGTACCATTTGGGAGGTATGAGCATGAATTTTAAATTTGAGACACTGACGGCTGTACACATCGGCAGTGGTGAAATATTATCTCCATATTCTGATTATGTTTTTGATAACGGATTTGTCTACTACCTGGACCATGATTTATTGGTTAAAGAGCTGATAAAAAGGCCAAACAGTGATGAATTGCTTGAAAGGTTCATAATGGTTGTAAAAAACCAGGCAAAAGGCTCATCAAGTAACAGGTTTAAATTGAAAAGTTTTTTGGAAGAAGCCGGATTGGATTATAAAAACTGTGCTTTAAAAAAAGTAAAGGTCCATGATGAAGTCAGGGTGGAAATACAAAAGCATATTAGCACGTCAGGACAGCCTTACATACCGGGAAGCAGTCTGAAAGGCGCAATCCGGACAGCTTTGATCTGCTTTTTCCCCGGAATTTCTGAAGAAACCCTGAGGAAAAAATCAGGTTATATTGGGGAAGATATTTTTGGAAAATTCGGAGATGATGTATTAAAATACTTGCATATTTCTGACACGACACCGTTTAAAGATGAAAACCTGGCCATAGCAAAATTCTGCAGGTTTAACCTGGAAACACTGAAAAGGACTATACCAATTGTCAGTGAAGTAATTCCCAAGGGAAGCGCCACTACATTTAATATAAAAACCACTGCCCGGGAAGGTAACGTTAAAGAGGGATTTGCTTTTCTCAATGCCGGAAAGGAAGACCTTTTATTGGAGATAATTAACCGGTATTCAGTAAAAAATATTGAAATAGAACTGGAACAGCTCAAAAAATACAGAAATAATGTAACAAATGATATAATTGGGTTTTATACCGGGCTCCTGGAAGAAATAAATAAAGCTGACAGCAAAAAAGAAGCCTATTTAAGAATTGGTTCCGGGAAAACATATTACTTTAATTCCATAGCTCAGAAGCTGCCAAAAAGCAATTTGCACCAAATAATATCGAAAACATTCAAAAAGGCAAATCCTAATCTTTTCCCAAAAACGCGGACTTTCATTTTTGAAGGAGAATACAGTGAAGTCCCTGGATGGGTTAAAATAACTAAAATTTGAATATTACAAGGCGTTAATCTCAGGCAGGATACTATTATCTGTTTTATCTTAAAAGAGCTGCACAAAGGGGGATTTTTATGGCAAAAATTTTAATATCATCTTTAGGAACGGGCAGACTTGAAAAAAACCAAACCTCCTCAAGGGAATATTCCAGGACAACCTATAGATTTCAAGATTCAGATAAAGAATACAAAACACCGTTTGTTGCCGTGGCACTGAGTGATTATTTACAGGTTGACAGGCTTTACCTTGTAGGAACCTCGAAATCTATGTGGGAAGAAGTATACAATTACTTTGCAACCAACAGTAACCAGGAAGTCGACTATGATTACTGGAATGAACTTTGCAATAAGGTAACTTCTTTTAAACCGGGCAATGATAAAATTGATGAAAAAGACCTGTCAAAAGTCAATCAGGCTATAGACGGCTACCTGAAATATTTAAGGCCGTCTGCGTCAGGAGGGTCACACTGCTATGTAATTGATTACGGTCTGAATGAAAAAGAACTCTGGGCAAACTTTGACGTTTTTATGCGAATAGGTGAGGAATTCAAAGAAGGTGACGAAATCTATCTTGACATCACTCATGCTTTTCGCTCCATTCCCCTTTTCAATTATTTGATGCTCGACCTTGTCGGGATATTGAAATTTAATTGCAATATCAAGTTGAAAGGTTTGTTTTATGGAATGCTGGATGTTATTTCTGATCTTGGCTATGCTCCGATTGTAGACCTGAGCCCTCTGTACAATATTACTTTGTGGAGCCGTGGAGCCTATAACTTTACGAACTTTGGCAATGGTTATTTGCTTGCCGATTTAATTAATGATAATGATATTTCTCAAAAGATCAGGAATATTTCCGACATAGTAAACATTAATTATATAGATGACTTTAAAAGAGAAGTTGACTCGCTCAATCATCTATTAAACAACAGTGTTTTGTCTGAACCTGTCGTGAAGTATATGGATCCATACTTGCAGTCTTTTATCAACCGTTTTAAGGGAATCAGCACCAGCAGCCAGCTTCAATTCTCATTAGCGAAATGGTATTTCGATAATAAAAGGTATGCCCACGGTTATATCTGTCTTGCAGAATGTATCATTACAAAAATACTGGAAATCTACCGTGTTCGGGATTCAAAGATTTCCTGGGGTGAAGCCAGCCGCAAAAAGATCAAGAATCTGATATACAGCAAAGAATTCAAAGATATAGCAGAATACAGGAAAGTACATGATGAATACGAGAATATACGTTTAATAAGGAATAAAATTGCCCATGCAGGTTTTCTGGACAGGAAAACATTTAAGGAAGATATTAATGAGGCATGCAATTACCTCAACCGTGTTGAAAAATATGTTATTAACAACAGTGCCTTGAACAGGTTGCCGGACAGGTTTCCGTTCAACCAATTAAACAGTTGAAAGCAGGTGTTTTCGTGCCGGATTTATACCTTGTTTTTTCACATGAGCTGAGTGAATCGCAGAAAAAAGAAGCATATGAACGATTAGGAGTAAAAGACATACTTGGTTTGCCTGACAACTTAAAGGCAATATGGTCGCAAATACCGGCAGATATTCCCTGCGTGTCGGAATACATTGAGCCTGTGAGGGAATGGCTCGAAAAGAATATACGCGAAGGAGACTACATATTAATTCAAGGCGATTTTGGAGCGACGTATCTTCTTGTAAAATGGGCTTTCAGCAAAAACTGCACGCCTCTTTATGCAACTACCGAAAGGATAGTTACCGAAACCCATAACGGGGAAAAAGTTATTGTCAGCAGAGTTTTCGAACATGTAAGGTTCAGATTTTATGAACAGGATTAGCGTTTTTTTCGCTTTAATATAAAATAATTTAATATATTTCATAAATTTTTCATTAAAACAAAAATAAAAACAAAAATATCTGGCAATGCCAGATATTTTTGTTTAATGTCTTTGAAAGGCTTTATTCCTCAGTAGGTAGCATAATGATGCGAAGTGTCCTATCAAAAAAAGTACCTTCTTCCGTCTTAATTCCTCATAGGTAGCCTATAAACGAACCATCACCTAGTCCAACTCCAACGCCAAGGCCAACGCCAACACCATTACAATTCCTTATAGGCAGCATAAACATATTTACAGTTTCAACAAGTCCCACTCAGTGGGTTACGCATTAACATTACAATTCCTTACAGGTAGCTAATAAATTACGTTGAAACTTTAAATTCGGTAATAGACAAATCAGAGTATTTATTCCTTTAAGGATATCTATAAGCTATTTAAAATTTGTCATGGTATAAAAATATCAACAGAACACCCTCTTTCATTGTATTACATGCATAAGTTCCTTTCAAGTATAAATTTACGAAGTTTGTTGAAAATTGTCGTGAACTCTACAAAAAGAAGTGTTTTAGCCAGCCGGG
>DULF01000112.1 GCA_012840535.1 Clostridiaceae bacterium | reverse complement strand
TAGTAGGTGTTCAGTAAAGTGAAATAGATTGGACATGAATACCAATAAAGTGACAATAGTTAGCAATATGACGGCAGAATAAAGATTGGTCCTTGAAAATTGAAGAAGGTGTGATTGATAGGAAGAGTTTACCAATAAGAAATGGCAAAGCATCGCTAATCACTGGAATAAGGATTAAATTTCCTATAGATTATGCGGCATTTTTCTGGTATTCTATACTCTCAAGGGTTTCAGCTATGGCTTTTGCATGTTGGATCATGCATACCAAGGCAGTCCTCGCAAAGAAGTTTTTAGTGCCCCGAAATAACGGGGACTTTAATCCGTTATTGAGTACCGTATCACTTATGACGGATTCGATACGTGCTCTTGTTGAGTATAGGTCTTTCCAGAGTTGTGATCCTCTAGGAACTTGTGTAAACCAGCGGATGTCATCTTCAATGTGAGTGTAGACTGTCTTGCCATAGCTGGATTCACAACAAGGTCTATCACATTTAAGCTTTTTAGCCAACTTTTTAGATGCTTTTAAAGGGCATCGCCATTTGTACCTACGTTTTTTCCTATCAATTCCCCAGTAATAGTACGTATGACCAGCAGGGCACACAGGCAGACCATATTCATTCTCTGGTGTAGGTGTTAGAGAATTTCTTGGGTTTATAGCAATAATAGGTTTTCCACCTAGAAGTCTAATCCACCAGTAAATATGAAATGCGTCGTAGCCCGAGTCCAGGATGATATAGTTAAAATCCACTTTCATATCGTGATATAAGTACATCAAGAGATGCGGAAAGATTTTAGAATCATGGACGTCAGCGCCTGCTATAAAGAAGGTGAGTGGCAAACACTTGGAGGGGTTATCTACCAATGGAGTCACAGCAAAATGGAGCCCATAGCCAATTAAATACTCATCCAAATTGTAATCATAGCCCCTTGTAGCCTCAGAATCTGTACACATGGAACACTTAAAAGGCTTAATACTGTTGCTGGAGCACCTGCAGGATTTATCCGGTTTATACTTCTGTTTGCAAAAGGACTTTGCTTTGCAGCCATCAAAAATAACTTTGTCATGAGGATCAATAATGCCTAACTCTATAGACTTATTGACAAATGCAGTTTCAAATATCTTTTTGAGCAGAGTCCCCTGAGTCATGATATCGTCGATATCAGCATCCTTGCCAAACAGGTTTGAAGTAAACCATGAAAAGTAGGCTTTGGAAGGAGTCTTTTCAGGGTTAAAGCCGGATAAATATGCATAACGTGGTGTATCTTTAAGTTCCCTTACCCACTTGTTAATGGAAGTGAAGCCTGCAAGATACATTACAAGCAGTGACCTTAAAGCATCTTGGGGTCTGTATTGTGCAATACGTCCCCATGGATTTGTGGAATAAAAATGCTTACACAGGTCATAGACACACGTAAGGTCTATTTTAGAAATAATCTTGGCTATCCTGTCAGTTTGACGGATATGCTGAAAAAGATTTAATTTATAAGCCAAATGACTCTGATTTGATGGTAACAAATGACCTCATCCCCTTTCTAAATCTCTATTTTAGCAGGTTTGGAGGTTAGGAGGTGAAGTTACTTGTTTCCAGTTACTATAAATCAAGTAATATCAACGGGTTCAGCTTTGCTGAACACCGACACATTGATAATATAGGAGGTGGAAATTTGGAAAGCAGAAAGCGTACTTTCATACACTTGAGCGAGGGAAAAACAGTTGAGCCTGTCAAGGGCCTATTCAGAACGACATTGGCATATAATGATCGGATAATGCTGTGCCACTTTGTTCAGAAAAAGGATACTGTAGTTGCACTTCATAGCCATAAGGCAGCTCAGAATGGATACATAATAAAGGGCAGACTCAAATTCATCAACAAGGATGGAGAGAGTTTTATAGCCGAAACAGGCTGTGGATATGCTTTTGATTCGGAGGAATTACACGGCTCAGTTGCTCTTGAAGATACCGAGTTCGTTGAATCATTTGCGCCGATTCGTCCTGAATATATAGACTAATAAAAGGAGAGGAGTGTCTTAGATGATTAAAACGACTTACTTTCATAGAGTACATGCTCAGACTCCTACGAGGTTCTGGATTAACAACGTAACCAGGAATGAAGCCCGTATGGCGATTGAAGCAGGGGCGATTGGATGCACACAAAATCCGTCTTATACATGGAAAATGATAAAAAGTCCGGAAGAAGAGCCCTATGTATTGGAAATACTCGACCGTATTTTAGAGACTGAAAAAGATGACAATGAAGCGTTGGTGAAACTCCAAAGGGAATTAGTGGCTAAAATTGCAGAAATATTCATGCCCATATATGAGGAAAGCAATGGAAGGAATGGTTATGTAAGCATACAGGGAGATCCTTTCAAGGAAGACGTTGATAGCATTCTCCGCTTTGCCAGATTCAACCGTCAAGTAGGCCCGAATATCATGGTGAAGATACCGGTGACTAAAGATGGGCTGGAAGCGATAAAAATTTTAGCAGCTGAAAGAGTTCCAATCAATGCTACCGAAGTTATGGCTGTAAGGCAGGCTTTAGATGTTTGTGAGATATATGAAAAAGCTGTGAAAGGAATGAAAGACCCTGCCCCTATGTACTTTTCCCATATCGCCGGGATATTTGACGAATATCTGCAAAACACGGTTAAAAACAACCGTATTGATATCTCACCAGATGCTCTTTGGCAAGCAGGTATATCAGTCGCCAAAAAGGTCTACAGAATAGTAAAGGAGAAAGGATATCGTGTCGGATTTATTGGAGGAGGAGCAAGAGGTCTTCATCATTTTACCGAAATGGTGGGAGCGGAGTGTTGTGTAACTATCAACTGGAAAGGTACCGCAGATGTTCTCATTGAACAGGATCCGCCTGTAGTGCAGCGTTTTCTGCAACCTACCCCGGAATCAGTAATTGATGAGCTTCTTGAAAAAGTTGAAGATTTTAGAAGAGGTTATCTGATTCATGCAATAACACCTGAGGAATATGAACACTTTGGTCCGGTTGAGTATTTTAGAAATATGTTTGAAGAAGCATGGACCAATGCCCGGGATTTTATTAAAAACAGGCGAAAGCATATTAATAGTTAGCAGGAGGGACTTATATGAAATATATTAAAACATGGGAAGAAGAAGGTGTAACAATTCTAGCGCCGTATGCCAGAACTGTTAAAGTCTTTTTTGCACCTGACAAGGAGGGTGTCAATGAATTGACATTTTCGCATGCGTTAATTTATCCTAAATCACAAACAGATTATCATAAACATGATAGGGGAGAACTAATCTATGTGGTAAATGGAAGGGGCATAGCTATATGCGAAGGTAAGGAAATACCGATAGAACCTGATGTTGTAATGTGGATTGAAAAAGATGAAATGCACCAGATAAAAAATACCGGCAGCGAAACACTAAAGCTGGCTACTGTTTTCGTTCCGGCCTATACTGCAGAGTGTAACTATTCCAGATGCCTTGAAGCGGCGAAAAAGGCGCAAAACGGTTAAAATAGAATAACTGTTTTTGTTTTTCATGCAAATAACTGCTTGAAATAGAAAATTTATTAAAAATCCGAACATTTTAAAAAGTTATTTTAAAAATGTTCGGATTATTATTTTTTTAAATTGACAAACAGCAGGTTGGTCTGATAGTATTATTTGTGTAAAAAGTGCGGTTTGATATACGGTTGTAAGGTATAACGGTATATAGTTGCTTAATTAGCGTATGTTCGGCTTTTTACGAAATTTACATATATGTACATATTTCTCTGTGGAGGTAATGTCTTATGAGTGTTTCCGTAGATTCAAAGGTTGCGGTGGTAATTGGCAGCGATTCTGATTATCCTGTGATTGCCGGATGTCTGAAAATTCTGAAGGAATTTAATATTGCTTATGAAATTATGGTTTGTTCTGCACACAGGACGCCTGAAAAAGCTGCTGAATTCGCGAAGAGCGCGGAAGAAAGAGGCTTTGATGTTATTATAGCAGCAGCGGGAAAAGCGGCTCATCTCCCTGGAGTTTTGGCAGCCTATACCGTTCTGCCGGTTATAGGTGTTCCAATTAAATCATCGACAATGGACGGACTTGATTCGCTTCTGTCAATTGTACAGATGCCTTCAGGCATACCTGTTGCCACAGTTGCGATTGATGGGGCTGAAAATGCCGCATTGCTTGCTGTTCAAATATTATCCACTCGTTATAAAGAATTAAGAGACAGCATGAAAGAATATAAGCTTAAGCTGGCAAAGAAAGTTGAAGAGAAAAATAAAGCTTTGCAGGAAAAAATACAAAAAGAAATGTAAAAGCAATTATTGTAAAACTTGTTCAAATGAGGTGGATAAAATGGGATACGATGCAAGACTTGATAAAATAAAAGAAGAATGCGGGGTATTCGGAGTTTTTGACAACGACGGACATGATGTTGCAAGACTGACATATTACGGGCTTTATGCATTGCAGCACAGGGGGCAGGAGAGTTGTGGCATAGCTGTCAATGACAATGGAACAATTCTTTACCATAAGGATATGGGACTTGTCCCGGAGGTTTTTGACGATGTTGTACTCAATCATTTAAAAGGAAAGATAGCCATAGGTCATGTAAGATATTCAACTACAGGCGCAAGCCACAGGGAAAACGCACAGCCCATGGTTGTGAAATACAGAAACGGACAGTTGGCCCTGGCACATAATGGAAACCTTGTAAATGCCGCGGAACTGAGAGCGAAAATGGAGGAAATAGGCGCGATTTTCCAGTCCACTAATGACACTGAAGTTGTTGCAAACCTTATTTCAAGGTACAGGGTAATGAGCGAAAATATTGAAGATACATTGGTGAAGGTGATAAAAGAAATTAAGGGGTCCTATGCTTTTGTTATTCTTACACCGCACAAACTTATAGGTATGAGGGATCCATATGGTATAAGGCCTCTTTGCATCGGGCGCCTTGACAACTCATATGTGCTATCATCCGAGTCAGCCGCTCTCGATGCTATTGGTGCCGAACTTGTAAGGGATGTAAATCCAGGCGAAATTGTTGTCATCAGCGAGGAAGGGTTAAAATCAATCCAGACGGAAACTCCCGGCCGTTCATGCCTTTGCATATTTGAATTTGTATACTTTGCAAGGCCTGACAGCGTTATTGACAATGTAAGCGTTCATAAGGCAAGAGTGGAAGCGGGCAGAATTCTCGCAAGGGAACACCCTGTAGACGCTGATATTGTAATAGGCGCTCCTGACGGCGGGTTAAACGCTGCCCTCGGTTTTGCAAGAGAGTCGGGAATCCCTTATGGGCAGGGGCTTTTGAAAAACAAATATATTGGAAGAACTTTTATACAGCCTGAACAGGGACAGAGAGAAACAGGAGTAAGGATAAAATTCAATGTAATGAGAAGCGAAATTGAAGGCAAGAGGGTTGTAATGGTTGACGACTCAATTGTAAGAGGGACCACTACAAAAAGAATTGTCCAGATGTTAAAAAAAGCAGGAGCAAAGGAAGTCCACATGAGGGTCAGTTCACCTCCTTACAGATATCCCTGCTTTTTCGGAATAGATACAGCTTCAAGAAAACAGCTCGTAGCATCCAACTATTCAATTGATGATATAAGGAAAATGATAGGCGCTGACAGTCTGGAATATTTAAGCCTTGAAGGATTGCTGAAAACGCCGGTAGGCGCAAAGTGCGGCTTTTGCACAGCTTGCTTTGACGGAAAGTACCCATACGAGGTACCACATGAAGGAAATAAATTTTCTTGCGGAGGAGGAGAAAAATGACCACGTATAAAGATGCAGGGGTGGATGTGGAAGCCGGATATGAAGCGGTAAGACTAATGAGGGGGCATGTAAAAAAGACCTTTCGCCCGGAAGTGCTGACGGATTTGGGGGGATTCGGAGGCCTTTTTGCGCTGGACAAGAATAAATATAATGAACCTGTGCTTGTGTCGGGTGCGGATGGTGTAGGGACAAAACTGAAAATAGCATTTCTTATGGACAAGCATGATACCGTGGGAATAGATTGTGTTGCAATGTGTGTAAATGACATAGTTTGCATTGGCGCGGAGCCTCTGTTTTTCCTTGATTATATTGCAGTTGGCAAGAACCGTCCTGAAAAGGTTGCCGAGATAGTGAAGGGTGTGTCTGAAGGGTGCATTATGGCAGGTTGTTCCCTTATAGGAGGAGAAACAGCGGAGATGCCCGGTTTCTACCCTGAAGACGAATACGATGTGGCCGGATTTGCCGTTGGAATAGTGGAAAAAAGCAAAATAATCGACGGCAGCGGCATAAGAGAGGGGGACAAACTAATAGGCATTGCTTCTTCAGGACTCCACAGCAATGGATATTCACTGGTCAGGAAGCTCCTTAATCCAAGTAAGGAAAAATTATCCGAATACATAGAAGCTTTTGGCAATACGTTGGGCGAGGAGCTCCTTAAACCGACAAGGATATATGTAAAAACGGTCCTTGACTTGATTCAAAAATTCCATATTAAAGGGATAGCTCATATTACCGGTGGTGGATTTATTGAAAATATACCCAGAATGATTCCGCTTGGATTAAGAGCAAGAGTTTTTAAGGGTACATGGCCTGTCCTGCCTGTTTTCAACATGCTTAAGGAAATTGGAAATATTCCCGAAACTGATATTTATAATACTTTTAATATGGGTATTGGAATGGTGCTGGCTGTAGACAGGGATATAGCAGACAGTGCAGCAGCATATCTTAACAGGGATGGCCAACAGGCTTATATAATCGGTGAAGTAGTAAAAGGAGAGGACGGAGTTGACATATGCTGAGGATAGGCGTTCTTGTATCGGGCGGTGGCACTAATCTTCAGGCTATTATTGAAAGAATAGAAGACGGCTACCTTAAGGATTGTTCAATAGTAACTGTCGTGTCAAGCAGACCGGGCGTTTATGCCCTTGAACGGGCCGGAAAACATGGCATACCATGTGAGGTAATATCCAGAAAAAGCTATTCTTCCCTGGACGATTATGATAAAGCCCTAATAGAGCATTTTACCAAATATAATGCCGGACTTATTGTAATGGCCGGCTTTCTTTCCATGGTGGGAACTTTGTTTGTAAACACTTTTAAAAACAGGATAATCAACATTCACCCTTCGCTAATTCCGTCATTTTGCGGAAAGGGTTATTATGGGATTATTCCACACCAAAAAGCTCTTGAATACGGCGTGAAGGTGACGGGCGCAACTGTCCATTTTGTTAATGAGGAATATGATTCCGGTCCCATTATACTGCAGAAGGCGGTACAGGTAAGAGATGATGACACACCTGAAACGCTTCAGAGGAGAGTTATGGAAGAAGCAGAATGGCTGATACTTCCTGAAGCAATAAAGTTGTTTTCCGAGGGAAGACTTGTTATTGAAGGAAGGAAGGTAAAAATCAAGGAGAGTGGTATTAATGATTAAGCGGGCGTTGATCAGTGTTTCGGACAAAACCGGGATTGTAGAACTTGCAAAAGAACTATCCGGCCTGGGGATAGAAATTATTTCAACCGGCGGCACGGCAAGGGTACTAGAGGATGCCGGCTTGAAAGTTACAAATATTTCTGATATTACAGGCTTTCCAGAATGCCTGGACGGAAGGGTGAAAACACTGCATCCGAAAGTGCACGCAGGACTTTTGGCGATGAGGAACAATCCTTCACATATGAAACAGCTTGAAAAACTCGGTATTAAAACTATAGACATGGTGATAATAAACCTTTATCCTTTCAAAGAGACAATATTAAGGGAAGGCGTGGAACTTGAGGAGGCCATAGAGAACATTGACATTGGCGGTCCTACCATGCTTCGTGCCGCAGCAAAAAACTACCAGGATGTAGTGGTTGTCGTAGACCCTCAGGATTACCCGGAAGTATTAAATGAATTGAAAACTTCCGGAGACGTTTCTGTGCAGACCAAATTCAGGCTTGCGTATAAGGTATTTGAGCATACCTGCCACTATGACGCTTTGATTGCCAAATATTTGCGAGACAAACTTGGAAATGAATTTTTCCCGAATACATTAACTCTGACCTTTGAAAAAGCACAGGACATGAGATATGGCGAAAATCCCCATCAAAAAGCCGTGTTTTATAAGGAGGTCGGAGCTGATAAAGGCTGCATTGCGTCTGCGAAGCAGCTTCACGGCAAGGAACTTTCATACAATAACATAAATGACGCAAATGGCGCACTTGAGTTATTGAAAGAATTTGACGAACCTACCGTAGTTGCCGTCAAACATGCAAATCCATGCGGAGTTGCAAGTGCGGACAATATTTACGATGCCTACATAAAGGCTTACGAAGCAGACCCTGTTTCCATATTCGGCGGGATAATCGCTGCAAACAGGGAAATTGATGAAAAAACCGCTGAAGAAATAAACAAAATATTTATTGAGATAGTGATTGCTCCGTCTTATACTGAGAAAGCCCTTGAAATTCTTTCAAGGAAGAAAAATATCCGGATATTGGAACTTTCCGGCATAGCAGCAAAAGTTCCCGACGGAACTTACGACATGAAGAAGGTTGTAGGTGGGCTTTTGGTGCAAGGGTACAACAACAGCCTGATTGACATGAATGAAATAAAATACGTAACCGAAAAGAAACCTTCCGGCAAGCAGATGGAGGACCTTGTTTTTGCGATGAAGGTCGTTAAACATACGAAGTCAAACGGCATAGTACTCGCTAAAGACAAACAGACAATAGGTATCGGACCTGGACAGACCAACAGGATAATGGCAGCGAGAATTGCCATCGAGTACGGAGGGGAAAGGACGAAAGGAGCGGTTATGGCTTCCGACGCATTTTTCCCGTTCCCGGACTGCGTTGAAGCTGCTGCTGCCGCCGGTGTTGAGGCGATAATCCAGCCAGGTGGTTCTCTCAGGGACCAGGAGTCAATAGATGCCTGCAATAAGCACGGAATAGCCATGATATTTACGGGGATGCGCCATTTCAAACACTAAGCCGGGAATTGCAATTATTCAAGTTGGGTATTAAAGCTGCTTGAAACCTGTTGAATTCGATAAAAAACTCTTGAATTGGAGGAAATGATATGAAAATTCTTGTTGTTGGAGGAGGAGGGCGAGAACACGCCCTTGTGTGGAAAACTGCCCAGAGCCCATTGGCAGAAAAAATATATTGTGCGCCAGGGAACGGCGGCATTTCAAAAATTGCAGAATGTATACCCATTAAGGCAACGGATATTGACGGTGTGGTAAAATTCTCCAGGGAAAATAAAATTGATTTGGTGGTAGTAGCTCCTGATGACCCTCTTGCCATGGGAATGGTTGACGCGCTGGAAGAGGCAGGTATAAGAGCTTTCGGCCCGAGGAAAAACGCCGCGGTTATTGAGAGCAGCAAAGCTTTTTCAAAACAGCTTATGAAAAAATACGGAATACCCACTGCCAGTTATGAGATTTTTGACAACAGCGAACTTGCAATTGAATACTTGAAACATCAGGAATACCCGATTGTTATAAAGGCTGACGGTCTGGCACTCGGGAAGGGAGTAATAATTGCACAGGATTATGATCAGGCTGTTCAGGCTGTAAATGATATTATGAATACAAAGATATTCGGCAGTGCAGGGGACAGAATAGTCGTAGAGGAATTTCTTACAGGACATGAAGTGTCTATTCTGGCCTTTACCGATGGAAAGACGATAGTGCCTATGGTGAGCTCCCAGGACCACAAGAGGGCATTGGATAACGACCAGGGTTTAAATACAGGCGGCATGGGCACTTTTTCGCCAAGCAGGATATATACTTCCGAGCTGGCTGAAATCTGTATGGGAAAAATATTCAAGCCCACGGTAAGCGCAATGAACAGCGAGGGGCGGAAATTTAAAGGAGTATTGTATTTTGGCCTCATAATTACCAAAGATGGTCCTAAGGTGCTTGAGTACAATGCAAGGTTCGGAGACCCCGAAACCCAGGTTGTGCTTCCAAGATTAAAGAATGACATAGTTGAAATATTCAATGCTGTAATTGATGAAAGACTTGAAGGGTTGGAAATAGAATGGGATGATAATGCGGCCGTATGCGTAGTTATGGCTTCGGGCGGTTATCCGTTAAAATATCAGACCGGATATGAAATTGAAGGCATAGATGACGCTGAAAACGACGAAAAGGTAATTGTTTTCCATGCCGGAACAAAACTTGAAAACGGAAAGTTCCTTACAAATGGCGGACGGGTACTTGGAGTAACTGCACTGGGGGATACCCTTGATTCTGCAATAGAAAGGGCATATAACGCAGTTGCCAAAATACGGTTTGAAAATATGCATTATAGAAAAGATATTGGCAGGAAGTAGTTTAATTTTGCAAAAAAGTGGCTGTCTTGTATTGACAGCCATTTTTTTTTACCATATAATAAATGCATACAAAAAGTTATTAAAATATATTGTAAACATAATAAATACATAACAAATATTTGATATAAGGAAAAAGAATATTTCCAGACAAAAATAAAAAGGATGTAATGCAATGAGCCTGGACCGCAAATCAAACACCCCGCTGTATCTGCAACTTAAAAATCTGATTATAGAGAAAATACGGAACGGTGAATTAAAACCGGGCAGTTTCATGCAAACCGAAGATGAATTGTGCCGTGAATACGGCATAAGCAGGTATCCGGTACGGCAGGCATTAGGAGAGCTTGTTGACGAAGGGTATCTTCAAAGGACCCGCGGAAAAGGTACAATTGTCAACCCTGAGCTGCCAACACAAAAAAGGGAGACTAAAAAACAGGTACTTGGACTTGTATTAACCAATCTTATCCATGATTTCCCCGCAGATATTTTATCAGGGTTTGAAAAGGAGGCAAGAAAGAGAGGGTATCTGACCGTAGCCTGTTGCTCGGAAGGAGATCCTGAAGAGGAACTTAGGTGCATTGATATGATCGCCGAATTGGAAGCAAGCGGCCTGGTTGTGTTTCCCTGCAACGAAAGCAGAATATCAGACAGGTTGGACAGCTTAAGAGAAAAGAATATATATCTTGGGATAATTGACAGAAACCCGGGTTTGAATGAAGTAGACTATACAGGCTCCGATAATATAGGGGGAGCATATACCGCAGTAAGGCATCTTGCGATGCATGGTTTTTACAATGTTGTATTTGTATCTGATATGTCAAATGTTTCTTCAGTCAATGAGAGAATGGAAGGATATATTAAAGCGGTTGGAGACTTTGGATTAAATCCTCTTACCCACATAAGCATAAATGAGGATTTAACAAAATACTATCACTATAAACACCGCTTTTTCATAGAAAAAATAAAAGATGAACTTTCAGAGTTGAAAAAAAGTCTTCCTGTGGGCATTTTTGCCATTAATGACGGCGTAGCGCTGCACTGCATGGAGGTACTCAAGTCGGAAGGGCTGGTGATAGGAAAGGATATAGGAATTATTGGTTTTGACAACATACCTGAGGGAAAGAATTCCGATGTCCAATTAACAACTGTTGCGCAGAACGGGCTTCTTTTGGGACAAACAGCTGCTGATATTGCAATTAGCAAGATTGAAGGGAAAACCGCCCAGGTATACAGGTCAATTATACCAACCCAACTGATAATCAGAAGTTCCTGTGGTGAAGGCATGTAAAAAATCAAAACAAGAAACTTGCAAAAAGGGGGTATAGTCAATGAGCAAGTCATTATCAATTCTTCAGGATTTGAAAAACAAGTGTAACAACTACTGGGGTAGCAGAATAATATCACAGCTTGAATATGCTTACAAACTTTCAAAGATTAACGGCCGTAAATTTGACAAATTAATCGGTGAAACAATTGAGTTTCTGAAAAACGAATATGACAAGGAAGGCACAATTTCAAAATCCGTTGCGGAAAAAGCTGAAGGCATGATAGGACAGCTCTCGGAGACAGCAAAAAAATTTAAAGTGATTTGTGCTGCCCATGCCCATATAGACATGAACTGGATGTGGGGGTATCATGAAACAGTTGCGGTTACTCTTGACACATTCAGGACAATGCTTGACCTGATGGAAGAGTATCCAGAATATAAATTTTCCCAATCCCAGGCTTCAGTATATAGAATAGTTGAAGAATATGACCCTGACATGCTGGAGGAAATTAAAAGAAGGGTTAAGGAGGGACGCTGGGAGGTTACGGCATCAACCTGGGTAGAGACTGACAAAAACATGCCAAATGGCGAAAGCCTTGCAAGGCACATACTTTATACAAAGAAATACCTGTCAAAGCTGCTTGACATAGATCCGGAAAAACTCAAAATAGATTTTGAACCTGATACTTTCGGACATAATGTCAATGTACCGGAGACACTAAACAGGGGAGGCGTAAAGTATTACTATCATTGCAGAGGTTATGACAAACACAATATTTACAGGTGGAAATCCCCATCCGGAAGTTCGGTGATAGTATACAGGGAACCTTTCTGGTATAATGCTCATATTGAGCCTTCCATGGTATTGCATGTACCTGAATTCTGCACAGAACACGGTATTGATACTGCCTTAAAGGTATATGGAGTGGGAGACCATGGAGGAGGTCCTACAAGAAAAGATATAGAAAAAATAATCGACATGGCAAAATGGCCGGTCTTCCCTGAAATAAGGTTTGGTACTTTTGCCGAATACTTCAGTGTGCTTGAAAAAATAGCTGACAACATTCCTGTTGTGGAAAATGAGCTTAACTTCATATTCACAGGATGTTATACTACTCAGACAAGAATCAAGCTGGCAAACAGGATTAGCGAAGCAAAGCTTTACGAAGCTGAAAGCTTAAGCAGCCTGTCGAATTTATTTGCCGGAGGCTGTTATAAAGGCAAGGTGTTTGAGAAAGCATGGGAGAACGTATTGTTCAACCATTTCCATGATATTATTCCAGGTTCCGGAGTAATTGATACAAGGGAATATGCGATGGGTTTGTTCCAGAAAACAGTAGCAGCTGCAAACACCGAAGCAAGCGCTGCCATGAGGAATATTGCATCACAAATTGACACTTCGGGACTTTTTACTGAGGAAGAAGATATAAGGGATACCATGTCAGAAGGCGGCGGAGCAGGATATGGTATTATGTATTTCGATTTTCCCCAAACAGAAAGAGGAAGGGGAAAGAACAGGATATTCCATTTCTTTAACTCTTCATCTCATGACCGCAATGAAGTAGCTGAAATAGTTGTATGGGACTGGGATGGCGATATAAACAGGATAATGTTTAAAGATTGCGGTGGCAATACTGTACAGCATCAGATTATTGAAAATAGAACAGTGCAGTTTTATGACAGCAGATATTGGGGGCATAAGTGTATTAGGGTATTACTTGATGTATCGGTACCTGCGTATGGTTACAGCACTTACACCATGTCGGAAAAGGATCCTGATGATATTAAAGATAGCGTGCCTTTGGACCCAAGAATCGAACCGATTGATGAATATATACTGGAAAACAACTGCGTAAGAGCTGTGTTTAACCCCAGGAACGCATCTTTGATTTCATTGATGGATAAAAAAACCGGAAGGGAAATGCTAAACAGCAGAGAACCCGCCGGAGTTTTCAGGCTTATTGAGGAAGATGACGGCAAGGGAATGACTTCATGGGTCGTAGGAAGATATATGAGAGTATTTAATCTAAATTCAGAGGAAAATGTTAAAATTATTAAATCCAATACCAACAAAGAATCATTAAGACAGTGGATCGAGTACGAAATAGAGTTCAGGGGTTCAAAAATAAAAGTAAAAGTTTCCCTCGACAAAAACTCTTCAAGGCTTGACTATGAAGTTGAGTGCGACTGGCAGGAAAGAGCCGCCAGAGGGAAGTTTATCCCCCAGTTGAATTTCTACATGCCGCTTGGATATGAATGCGAAAAATATAAGTACGATATACCGTTTGGCACCATTGAAAGGGAAGGCATGGACAGGGATGTGCCTGCCAACAGCTGGATCCTGGGCGTTCCGAAAGAAGGAAACAGGGCTGTTATGCTTGTAACCCAGTCGAAATACGGATTCAGAGGCATCGGCAACTCTGCGGCAATAACCCTTATCAGGAGCTCATATGACCCTGACCCGTATCCGGAAAACGGCATACACAGTATTAAGTTTGCTGTAAATGTTGTAGACTGTGACTCAAATAGCAGACTTATTAAGCAGGCTTTTGATTATAATCATCCAATAAGGTTTATTTCCGGCACTTTGCATGAAGGAAGCCTGCCTCTTAAGAAAGGCTTTATCTGCATGGAATCAGAAAGCGTGGTTATTTCTGCCGTTAAGAAGCCTGAGCAGGGTGCGGATGAAGACAGGTTAATAATCAGGGTTTATGAAACAGGAGGTAATAAAGCAAAAGCAGCATTAAGGTTTGCGCGCAATGTTAAAAAGGCTTTCTATGTGGATATTAATGAGAATCCTGTTGACACCGGGTTAAACATTACTGTTGAAGGCGATAGAGTGGAATTTGAGGTAGGTGCGTACAGCGTTGCAAGCATTTGCGTGGAATTTGAATAAGGAAGTTAATGATAAGTAAACAAGCAATAGGGGGACAATAAGGGGATACCAAGGGGGCACTTCTTTTCCAGGGAATTATACGCAAGAGGTGCCCCTTTACCTTTAAATGTCCCCTTGCTTTTTACGGAAAATTTGCGTCCGGTACCTACGATTTGTTTGCAGCAATATATTCCAATATGTTATAATACCTTCGATGCTTTTTCATAAAAGTATTATAGAAGGTATGAAATGGTACAGAATAATGTCACAAAAATTAAAAAGATAGGAATATCGGGAGGAACATTCGACCCTGTACATTGCGGGCATTTGATAGCTGCCCAGGAAATCAGGGAAAGGCTCAAACTGGATAAAGTCCTGTTTATACCCGTTGGTTTGCCGCCTCATAAAAAGGACCACAGGGTAACAGAAGCGGAACACAGGTATAACATGGTCTTTGAGGCAGTGAGGTCAAATCCTTTTTTTGAAGTCTCCCGCATTGAAATTGACAGAGAAGGGTACACTTACACCATTGACACGCTGCAGTATCTTAAAACTGTGTATGGAGATGATGCCAGGCTGTTTTTTATAATCGGGGCGGATGTTGTACCTGAATTGGTTACATGGAGACAATTTGAGGAGATATTCAGGCTTTGCGAGTTTGTGGCTGTTAACAGGCCGGGAACCCAAAAAAAAGATTTTTTTAAAAATGTCAGATATTTAAAGGAGCAGTATTCGGCAATAATACATATTATAAAGTTACCTTTGATTGAAATTTCTTCCACTGATATAAGAAGGAGGGTTAAGGAAGGCAGGACGATAAAATACCTTGTGCCCGAAAGTGTTGAAAAATATATATACGAAAACGGACTGTACAGGTAGATATTGACTGACGTTCAATACAGTAACGACATAAGCGGACTAAAGTTGGTGGTACATGATGACAAGATACGAAATGACAAATAAATTGAGAAGCGCTATATCAAAAAAAAGATTTATACACTCAATAAATGTAATGAATTGTGCTGTTGAGCTTGCCAAAAGGTATGAAGTGGATACTGAAAAAGCCGCAATTGCAGGACTTCTTCATGACTGCGCCAAAAATATAGAAGGTGATGAAGCGCTTAGGCTATGTGAAAAGTTCAATATAGAGCTTGACAATGTAACCCGCTACCAGCCTTCGCTGCTTCATGGCCCCCTGGGTTCAAAGATTGCAGAGATAGAATATGGAATAAGTGACAGAGAAATATTAAGCGCAATATATTATCACACTACAGGTTGTGAAAATATGAGCCTGCTTGAAAAAATCATATATATCGCTGATTATATTGAACCGGGGAGGAGGTTTCCGGGTGTTGAAGAAGTCAGGAAAACGGTGTTTGAAAATATTGATGCTGCGATAATTATGTCCTTGGACAGGACTATCAAGCATGTATTGCTTAGGGGAGGACTTCTTCATCCCAACACTGTAAACGCAAGAAATTATATGATTATCGAAAAACTTGCGCAAAATCAGGAGAGCGGTTAATATGAGAGAAAGTTCGAAATTTGGCAGGGTGTTTTATTTGATTGGTACAATTATTACAGTAGCAATGCTTGTGATTATTATATATAATTTTATCCAGGATGCGCCTTAATTAATATATTTTTGTTCGCAAGTATTGCTGAAAAGTGGTATAATATAAAATCGTAATATAAAAGGGATAAGCATTACATGTATGAAAGGAGAAGGTGTATTTATTGAATTCAGAAAAGCTGGTACAAAGAATAGTTGAAATACTTAAGGAGAAAAAGGCTAAAAATATTGATATTATAAACATAAAAGAAATATCAATACTTGCCGATTACTTTGTAATATGCAGCGGAACTTCCAATACACATATAAAGACTCTGGCAGATGAACTTGAACTGAAACTAAGTGAAACCGAAGGAAGAAATCCTGACCATAAAGAAGGATATGCCAGCGCACGATGGATTCTACTTGACTACGGCGATGTGGTTGTGCACATCTTCCGTGAAGAAGACCGCAACTTCTATAATCTTGAAAGACTCTGGTCAGATGGAATTTTGACGATGGTCGACAACTAAATTATTTTTATTTAATATAAAGATTAATAATTAATTCCGCAAAAGGGTGTGAAACAGATGAAAGAGTACAATCCGAAGGAAATTGAGAAAAAATGGCAGGATATATGGGAAAAAGAAGGAACTTTTATTGCATCAGAAGACAAGTCAAAGCCTAAGTTTTATGCTTTGATTGAATTTCCCTACCCTTCAGGCGAGGGACTTCATGTAGGTCATCCCAGGCCATATACTGCGCTTGATGTTGTAGCCAGGAAGAGGAGAATGCAAGGTTACAATGTGCTTTTCCCGATAGGATGGGATGCATTTGGGCTTCCGACTGAAAACTATGCAATAAAAAATAAGATTCATCCGAGAATAGTGACTGAAAAAAACATTGCAAGGTTCAAGTCGCAATTAAAGTCGCTTGGATTCTCATTTGACTGGTCAAGGGAAGTCAATACGACTGACCCTGCCTATTACAAGTGGACCCAGTGGATATTCCTTAAATTATTTGAGAAAGGCCTGGCGTATAAAAAAGAAGCTGCAATAAACTGGTGTACTGATTGCAAGGTAGGGCTTGCTAACGAAGAAGTGGTTAACGGTGTTTGTGAACGTTGCGGCGGAGAAGTTGTACGCAAGGTTAAAAACCAGTGGATGCTTAAAATTACTGAGTACGCTGAAAGGCTTTTAAGCGACCTTGATTTGGTTGATTACATAGAAAGGGTAAAAGTTCAGCAAGTAAACTGGATAGGACGGTCCGAGGGAGCGGAAGTGGACTTTAACACAACTGCAGGTTATACCCTGAAAGTCTATACTACAAGACCTGATACGCTTTTCGGCGCTACTTACATGGTTATTTCTCCCGAGCATCCTATGATTGATGAGTTGAAAGACAAAATAACAAACTTGGACGAGCTTATAGAATACAGGGAAAAAGCTGCCAGGAAGTCTGATTTTGAAAGAACCGAACTTGCCAAGGAGAAAACCGGAGTACAGGTAAAAGGCATTATGGCTATAAATCCTGTCAACAAAAAAGAAATACCTATCTGGATATCGGATTATGTACTTATGTCTTACGGAACCGGAGCAATCATGGCTGTTCCAGGACATGACACAAGAGACTGGGAGTTTGCGAAAAAATTCAACCTACCGATTATTGAGGTTGTTGCTGGCGGAGACGTAGAAAAAGAGGCTTTTACGGATATTGAAAACGGAACTATGGTTAACTCCGATTTTCTTAACGGATTAAACGTGAAAGAAGCAAAGGAAAAAATTACGGAATGGCTTGAGCAAAACGGAATTGGCAGAAGGAAAGTCAACTATAAGCTGAGGGATTGGGTTTTTTCTCGTCAAAGATATTGGGGCGAACCAATACCGCTGGTTTACTGCGAAAAATGCGGCTGGGTACCCATTCCTGAAGAAGAGCTCCCCTTGCTGCTTCCCGAAGTTGAAAGCTACGAGCCTACCGATACGGGAGAGTCTCCTCTGGCCAATATGCCCGATTGGGTTAATACCACTTGCCCCAAGTGCGGAGGAAAAGCACAGAGAGAGACTGACACGATGCCCCAGTGGGCAGGCTCTTCATGGTATTTCCTGAGGTATACCGACCCACACAATGACAAAGAACTGGCAAGCAAAGAGAACCTTGAATACTGGATGCCTGTTGACTGGTACAACGGCGGAATGGAGCATACCACACTGCACCTCCTGTATTCCAGGTTCTGGCATAAGTTCCTCTACGACATAGGCGTGGTGCCAACTCCTGAACCATATCAGAAGAGGACATCACACGGTATGATTCTGGGAGAAAACAATGAAAAAATGTCAAAGTCAAGAGGAAATGTTGTCAACCCTGATGAAATGATTGATGAATTCGGCGCAGATACATTGAGGATGTACGAAATGTTCATAGGGGACTTTGAAAAGGCTGTCCCATGGTCTTATAACGGTATTAAGGGTTGCAGAAGGTTCCTCGACCGTGTATGGAGGCTGCAGAGCTTTATAGTGGAAGGGGACGAATACTCAAGCGATCTTGAAGTAGCAATGCACAAGACTATAAAGAAGGTCAGCGAGGACTATGAAAATCTAAAGTTCAATACTGCAATTGCAAGCATGATGTCGCTTGTTAACAGCTTCTATGCCAAGGAAAAGGTAACCAGGGCTGAATTCAGGGATTTCCTCATTCTTCTGAACCCTGTGGCGCCGCATATTACAGAAGAGCTGTGGGAACTTAACGGCTATGAGGGCATGCTTAATCAGCAGAAATGGCCAACATGGGATGAAAGCAAAACTGTGGAGGATCAGATAGAGATAGCTGTACAGATAAACGGAAAAGTAAGAGAGAGAATAATGATTCCGTCAGGACTCGGAAAAGAGGAAACAGAAGAGGCTGCCATGAAGGATGAAAAAGTGCTGGAACTAATCAAAGGCAAAAATGTCATAAAAGTCATAGGAGTACCCGGCAAGCTGGTGAATATAGTGGTTAAATAGTTATAAACGTACTGGAGAACAGAGACCAGAGCTCTGTTCTCTATTTCCGTACCCTTCTGCGAAAAATATATCTCCTCCGTGATATTCTGCGAAGGATAAACCTCAGAACGGAGAACACCAGAATTATGATGAGCGCCGTTATAAGAACTTTTTTCAGCGTAGTAGATTTTTTTTCAGGCGTTTTCTTCGGAGGCTCAGGAATAAATTTTTCAATTGTCCTTGACGCAATAAGGTTAACTCTTCCCAAAACAATACCGTTTCTTTCATATTCCATGTATCCAAGAACTTCTCCCTTATTTATAGGCGCTCTAATAGAAGGCCTGATTATTTCTCTTGATTTGATTGAGTTTTGCCCTGATTCCCCATTAGGCAAAACACATTCAAGAGTATCCGCGGCTAAGAGTTCAAGGGCTCCGTCTTCTCCTGCATCTGCAACTTGTATGGTCTTAATTTTTTCATTGGCTTCAACTATTTTATACAATGAAAAATTTTTAAAGCCATACTCAAGCAGTTCATAGCAGTACTGGTATGTATTCTTTTTTGCTTTATCCGGATTTTTGACTCCAAGAACAATTGCGATAAGTTCCATGCCTTCCTCGTTTACTGCCGAGGATACAAGGTTTTGGCCTGCCTGGCCGGTATATCCGGTTTTTATTCCGTTTACTTCGAAAAGGTCGCTTTTCATCCTTCTTAAAAGCAGGTTGCTGGAATATAATTCAGGCCAGTTGCTGTGCTTATTTGTTGGAGGCATCTGATAACTTTTTTTACACACAATGTCTCTAAACCCTTGTATTTTCATTGCATAAGAAGCTATTTTTGCAAGATCGGCCGCTGTTGTGTAATGGTCGTCGTCATGAGCCCCGCACGGGTTTTTAAAATGGGTGTTCAAAGCACCTAATTCCCTGGCTTTTTCATTCATTAAATCCACAAATTCCTGCCTGCTTTCGCAGATGTTTTCCGCTATAATATTGGCAGCTTCATTTGCAGAACTTATGAGCATGGCTTCCAGCAAATTTTCCATACGGATTTCTTCTCCAGGCATAATTCCAATATTCATACCGCCCTTGCCGATATCATATACGGCTTCTTTACTGGCAGTCATAATCTGGTCAGGGTCTCCTTTTTCGAACGCCAGGATAGCAGTCATAATTTTGGTAGTGCTTGCAGGATACAGTATTTTGTCTGAATTGTACTCGTAAAGAACAAGACCTGTTTTCGAATCGATAAGTATGTAGGATTCTGCTTCAAAGTTAAATGGTTGTGCAAATACAGTAATAGAACACAGTATAATTACGAAAACAAAAGTAATTAAAAATGATAAAACCTTTTTCATTAGTACCTCCGTTTTATCCAATATACGGCGCCGCCCTGGTTTTTATGCAAAAACCTGCGCCATGAAACGGCTTGCCGTTTTAGCATAAAAGCCGAGTAGTATAAAGTATACCAAAAATAAGAGGCAAATTGCAAAATTTACGGAAATAAATTATATAAAAAAAAAGGAAAATGCCAAATTGCGTAGAATAGAATTATTTGTTAAGGAGGGAAATAAATGACAATACATCTGTTGGGGCGCGAAATTACTGTTAAAAGAGAGATTGTTGCCATATCAGCAGTTTTAATCATCATAATTGCAGGAATTATTGGCTATTCAATTGAGAGAAGCGGGCATAAAATAATAATTGATGCGGAAAGCGACAAAGCGGGCAAAGAAGAGATAAGTATCGAAAAGGATGAGCAGTCCGGGACTGTTCAGGGTGGTTTGGAAACACAGGAGCCTGTAGAAGAAATCAAGGTTTATGTGGTAGGATGCGTCAAAAATCCGGGTATAGTAACCCTTAAAAAAGGAGATCTGATAAATGACGCAATAATAGCCGCAGGAGGTGCAGATGAAGATGCAGATCTTGAAAATATAAATCTTGTATATAAGCTTACAAGCAATGCCATGCTTAGAATAAGGTCACGTGATGAAGTTAGGAAAGATTCCGGCAAAGGAAGTGAAGCAGGAACCGGTGTAAGCATTGAAACAGGTACCGGCAGCGGTGCGGTTGTGATTAGCAACGAAGGAAACGGCAGCAATAACAATGATGGGAAAATCAATATTAATACCGCTACCATAGATGAACTGGACACACTTCCGGGCATAGGCAAAGCTACTGCCAGGGAAATTGTGGACTACAGGGAGAAAAACGGGAACTTTAAAGATATAACGGACATTATGAAAGTGCCGGGCATCAAGGAAGGCCGGTTTAACAACATAAAAGACCTTATAACCGTTGATTGATTTATAAAAGCACAAAAAGCTGGCACCAGCGACCAGCTTTATATATATTAAAAAAGGAGGAAAACAACTATCAAATTATTACATTTACATTGTATAGCTTTTTAAAAAAAAGATAAATATTACTTTTAAACGAGTTTTGAAGGCTTTTTGGAGTTTTTTTTATGCATATTCAACAAACAGTCACTTATTAATTATTGGCAATATGATTAATGAAGAAATTAAATATCCTAAAAATACAAGAACACACGGAACAACAAGCGTGAAGAGCACATAGTTTCTTGCCTTTTTGCGTCTGTATCTTCTGAATTTCTCCAACCTTTTTGTTCTCATTTGTAGTAACTCCTTTTACCGTTTTTCCATATTATACCATAACAGTTTTGCAATAATTATTGCCTGGAAATATGTTTGCCGGGTAAGAAAATTTTATAACATGTGCATATGAATGCAGAAGATATATTCTGTTGACAACCAAAATACAAGAGTCTATAATTATGATAAATTGTGAATACGGTTATTCGGCTATGACGAGAAGAGTAGACCGCGTATATCCTTTCCAGAGAGAAAACGCCACAGGCTGCAAGCGTTTTTAAAGGATTGCGGTTGAAGACCACCTCTGAGCTGAAACGTTGATTACGTTATAATCATAATGAGTGAAAATGTTGTGTTTAGCTGCACGGCATTTTAAATTAGGGTGGAACCGCGGGAGAATGCTCTCGTCCCTTGTATGACAGGGACGGGAGTTTTTAATTTGCAACTGATGCAGGTAAGAGGTAATCGTTAATAGGTAATAGGTGTTATGGCAAACATAAAACAATTAATTAAATGCTGAATGTTTATGAATATTTAGTGTTAAAATAATGGGAGGAATTGATATGATCAAGGTTACGTTGAAGGATGGAAGCGTTAAGGAATATAACAAAGGCATAACAATCAAGGAAGTGGCTGAAAGCATAAGCGCCGGGCTTGCAAGGGCTGCCCTTGCGGGAGAGGTTGACGGAGTGGTCAGGGATTTGAACTACAAGCTTGAAAATGATTGCACTCTTAACCTTTTAACTTTTGAAAACGAAGGCGGGAGGGATGCATACAGGCACACTACCTCGCATATTATGGCCCAAGCCGTAAAAAGGCTATATCCTGAAGCAAAGCTTGCAATAGGCCCTGCAATAGAGAATGGTTTCTATTACGATTTTGACATTGACAAACCTTTTTCGCCTGAAGACCTTGAAAAGATTGAAGCCGAGATGAGTAAAATCATAAAGGAGGATCACCCTCTTGAAAGATTTACTTTGCCAAGAGACGAAGCGATAAAGTTCATGGAAGAGAAGGGTGAACCTTATAAGGTTGAGCTTATCCGCGATTTGCCTGAAGGGGAGGAAATATCATTCTACAGGCAGGGGGACTTTGTTGACCTCTGTGCAGGCCCGCATATTCCGTCAACAGGAAAGGTCAAGGCGTTTAAATTGCTTTCAGTCGCAGGAGCATACTGGAGAGGCAATGAGAAAAATAAAATGCTGCAGAGGATTTACGGAACTTCTTTTCCGAAAAAGAGTGAATTGGATGAATACCTGTTCAGGCTTGAGGAGGCAAAAAAGAGAGATCACAGAAAGCTTGGCAGGGAACTTGACCTTTTTGATATTTTGGAAGAAGGACCTGGTTTTCCCTTCTTTATGCCAAAAGGGATGATATTGAGAAATGTATTGGAAGACTTTTGGCGCAAAGAGCACAGGAAGAGAAAATATCAGGAAATAAAAACGCCTGTTATTCTTAACGAAGATTTATGGCATCGTTCGGGCCACTGGGATCATTATAAGGAGAATATGTATTTTACAAAAATTGATGAAGCAAACTATGCAATCAAACCAATGAATTGCCCTGGCGGAATGCTGGTTTATAAAAGAAGGCTCCATTCATACAGGGATTTGCCTCAGAGGCTGGCAGAACTGGGGCTTGTCCACAGACATGAACTTTCAGGAGCGCTTCACGGCCTTATGCGTGTACGTTGTTTTACCCAGGATGACGCTCACATTTTCATGACCCCTGAGCAGATTAAGGATGAAGTACTGGGTGTTATTGACCTCATTGATGATTTTTATAAGGTATTTGGGTTCAAGTATCATGTAGAACTTTCTACTAGGCCTGAAAATTCCATGGGCACCGATGAGCAGTGGGATATGGCGACCAATGCACTGAAGGAAGCCCTTGATGCCAAAGGCATGGAATATAAGATTAATGAAGGGGACGGCGCTTTCTACGGACCGAAAATAGATTTCCACCTTGAAGATTCCATAGGCCGTACCTGGCAGTGCGGAACAATACAGCTTGACTTCCAGATGCCGGAGAGATTTGATCTTGTATATATAGGCCCTGACGGAGAAAAGCACAGGCCTGTTATGATTCACAGGGTGGTTTTTGGAAGTATAGAAAGGTTTATTGCCATATTGACCGAGCATTATGCAGGGGCTTTTCCAACCTGGCTGGCTCCTGTCCAGGTGAAGATTCTCCCGCTGGTTGACAAGCATCATGATTATGCGCTTGAATTGCAAAAGCTTTTTGAGGATAAAGGATTAAGGGTCGAAGTTGATTTGAGAAATGAGAAAATCGGATATAAGATACGCGAAGCACAGTTGGAAAAAGTACCCTATATGCTGGTCATAGGTGACAAAGAAACGGAGAACAGGGCTGTAGCGGTCAGGTCCAGAAAAGAAGGAGATTTGGGCCCAATGCCTATGGAGCAATTCATTGACAGAATACTTTACGAAATTGAAAACAAGATTATATAGATTAAAAACCAGGGGACATTTTCAAAGTGTCCCCGTTTTTTTGTGTTTTCCTTTTTAGTTTTCTATGGTATATTATTTCCATTGGAGATCAAGATTCAGAAATTATGGGGGTTATGATAAATATGAAACAGTATCTGGATTTATGCAGGCATATACTAAAAAACGGCGTTAAAAAAGAGGACAGAACAGGAGTTGGCACAATAAGCACATTTGGTTACCAGATGAGGTTTAACCTGCAGGAAGGATTTCCGCTTTTAACAACGAAAAAACTCCATTTAAAGTCGATTATTTATGAATTGCTTTGGTTTATAAAGGGCGACACAAATATCAAATACTTGAATGACAACGGTGTAACAATCTGGGATGAATGGGCTGACGAGAACGGAGACTTGGGACCGATATATGGTTACCAATGGAGGTCCTGGCCTGATTATAACGGAGGGAGCATAGACCAATTATCCCGGATTATCAATGATATAAAGGAGAATCCCAATTCAAGGAGACTGATAGTAAGCGCATGGAATGTAGCTATGTTGGATAGGATGGCACTGCCCCCATGCCATTGTTTTTTTCAATTCTACGTTGCTGAAGGAAAACTTTCATGCATGTTATATCAAAGAAGCGCTGACGTGTTTCTCGGGGTTCCGTTCAATATTGCCTCATACTCATTATTAACAATGATGATTGCACAGGTTTGCGGCCTTGAACCTTATGAATTTATACATACTTTGGGGGATGCTCATATTTATCTGAACCATATTGAACAGGTGAATCTGCAGTTGACAAGAGAACCGAGACAGCTGCCCCAAATGCTGATAAATCCTGAAATCAAATCCATATTTGATTTTAAATACAATGATTTTAAATTGGTTGGATATGATCCTCATCCACATATAAAAGGTGTTGTTGCGGTATGATTTCATTAATCATGGCGATGGATAAAAATAATCTAATCGGGAACAAGGACGGACTGCCATGGAGACTGCCGGCAGACCTGGCATATTTTAAAAAGATAACAATGGGCCATACTGTAATAATGGGCAGGAAAACGTATGAATCAATCAGCAGGCCGTTGCCGGGAAGAAGGAATGTTGTCCTCACAAGAGACAAAAGATTTACAGCAGAAGGCTGCATAATATGCAATACGCTGGATGAAGCTTTGAAATTCGGGCAAAATGAGGAGGCTTTTGTTATTGGGGGAGCTGAAATATATTCGCAATTTTTGCCCTATGCCCGGAAATTATATATTACCCGGATAGATGAGACCTTTGAAGGTGATACGTATTTTGACGGGATAGACTTCAGCAAATGGCGGCTCGTTTCAAAACAGGAAGGCATAAGGGACGAAAAAAATCCCTATGTTTATTATTTCCTGGTATATGAAAGAGACATAAAAGAAATGGAAAGTGAATAAAATAAAAATACTGAAAATACTTGACAACTATTCTGCTTATTTGCTATCATAAAAAAGCGAAAACAAAGAAGAAGTATCCACTTCTCACCTTGCAAACATGGTTTGACAGGGTTAATACGGAAGGCGAAATTCAGTTGATGCTGAATGGCTGTTGTTGCTTAAAAAGTGGATTGTTTCTTCAAATCCGCTTTTTATTTTGTAAAAAGAAGAAAGCGGCTGGCAAATAATGTCATGTACTTTTTTACTAAAAAATATTCGGAGGTGTTTTTTATTAGCAAAAACGAATTAATGATTAATGAGGCCATCAAGGATAAAGAGGTCAGGCTGATTGATGTTGATGGGAAAATGCTTGGAATTTTTTCGGCAAAGGAAGCCCAAAAAATTGCGAATTCCAAGAACCTCGATCTTGTAAAAGTTGCGCCAAATGCAAATCCGCCCGTTTGCAAGATAATGGATTACGGGAAGTACATGTTTGAGCTTGCAAAAAAAGAAAAGGAAGCAAAAAAGAATCAGAAGGTTATCAATGTAAAAGAAGTAAGGATGAAGCCCACAACTGAGGAACATGATTTTAACTTCAAAGTGAAAAACGCGTACAGGTTCCTGAAAGAAGGGGACAAGGTTAAAGTCAGCATCAGGTTTAGCGGAAGGCAGTTAAATTATACCTCATTAGGTAAAGAAGTACTTGATAGATTTGCTCAGGCCCTGGAAGAAGTGGGAACTGTTGAGAAAAAGCCAAAGCTTGAAGGAAGAAATATGGTAATGGTTATTAATCCCAAACAATAAACAATATGTTTATGTTGTTGCTATTACCTACCTTTGAGTATTGACTATACAGTTGCATAATTTATAAATAAGGAAGGAATGATTTGCTATGCCTAAAATTAAAACACACAGTTCGTCGAAGAAGAGATTTAGAGTAACTGCTAGCGGCAAAATCAAGATGAGTCATGCTTTTAGGAGCCACAGGCTCATTTCAAAATCAAGAAAAGCAAAGAAGCGTCACAGGCTTGGGGCGTATGTTTCGCCTGCAAATGAAGCTGCAGTTAAGATGCTTTTACCATACAAGAGGTAAGAAGGAGGCTGGCTGATATGTCAAGAGTTAAAGGTGCTGTCAGGACACGTGCAAGACGCAAGAAAATACTTAAGCTTGCAAAAGGTTATTTCGGAGGGAAGAGCAAGCTTTTCAGAGTTGCGAACCAGGCTGTTATGAAGTCCCTGGTTTATGCATATAGAGACAGAAGGGCTAAGAAAAGGGATTTCAGAAGATTATGGATTACAAGGATAAATGCCGCGGCAAGGATTAACGGCCTTTCATACAGCAAGTTTATGAACGGCTTGAAAAAGGCCGGAATAAATTTAAATCGCAAAATGTTGGCTGAAATGGCGGTTAACGATGCGGAAGGTTTTGCTCAACTTGTAAATATGGTTAAAGCTGCAAAATAGAAAATGCATGTAATTATTTACAGCGATTTTGGGGGGCTTTGTTGAGCCCCTTAATTTTTGGGTGAGGAAACAGATGAATTATATCTCAAGCAGTAAAAATCCTTTAATAAAAGAGGTTAAATCGTTAAAAAAGAGAAAATGCAGGGAGGATAAAAATCTTTTTTTCGTTGAAGGCATAAAAATAACGGAAGAAGCATTAAAGGAAAATGCTGAAATTGTAAGAGTTTTAGTATCTGAGGAATTTGTTTCGAAGGAAAATTCTGCGCCTTTAATGAGAGCAATCGAATCAAGAGGATACAAATGTTTTATTCTTCCCGAAAAACTTTTTAAAGAAATAAGCGATACTGAAACTCCCCAGGGAATTATGGCTGTGGTAAGGGCAAAGCATTCCGGAATTAATGAAATCATCCATGAAAACAGCTCCTTGATTATACTTGATGCAATCCAGGATCCCGGAAACATGGGAACAATAATAAGAACTGCGGATGCTGCGGGATTTGACGGAATAATAATATCAAGGGGTTGTGTAGATATATATAATCCCAAGGTTATACGTGCAACCATGGGGTCCGTTTTCCGTGTGCCATTTCATTTCAGTGAAAACCTGGCTGACACCATAAGAACCTTAAAGTCCCGGGATATAAGAGTGGTTGCCGCACATCTCAAAGGAGACAAAAATTATTTTGAACTTGATATGAAAGGTAAAATTGCCCTTGTCATCGGTAATGAAGCCAGTGGTATAAGTGATGAAGTTACTGTGCTTGCAGATGACCTTGTGCTCATACCGATGGCCGGAAGGACGGAATCGCTTAATGCATCTGTGGCTGCAGGGCTTCTTATGTATGAGGTTTTAAGACAAAGGTGGAATAAAAAGTTTTAATACTATAAATCAAAAAGAAAAATGGGGAACAGCTAAAATATATTTTCCAATGTGAAGCTTTCTTTTTCAGGAATGTGGTCAATGTACTGTTTTAATACAGATATTTCAGTCATTGCATATGCAGCATGTCTTAGTTCAACGTATTTTGACACCCTGGTTAAAGAAGTTTCAATATTGTCAACTTCTATATGGTCAATAAGCATTGACCAGGTTGATTTGGTCTTTTCCCAATCTTTCTTAAGGGAATTAAGAGTTTCCATTGCCTTATTCCAATCTTCCGACTGTATGTATTTTTCTATTTCAGTTATTTTTTTTCCCAGTTCTTTCGAGCTTTTAGACAGGGCATTTGTCATAAATATGCCTGAAGATATTATGACAGCCAATAAAAACAATATTATTGCGATTATCTTTACAGAGAATCTCACCTTTTCGTTTCTCCTCTCAATTTTTGCTTTTCCTGGTAGAAAAGGTTTCCGTTGGAGTCCAGACTTGCAAAAAGAACATCCTTAAAATTGCTTATGCCAAACTTGCTTAACTCTGTTTGAAGCCAGTTTACATCAAGCTTGGCTTTATTTAGATTTTCATAAATTATTTTGCCGTCAATAATAAGGGCCAGCGGCAAACCCTCATATTTGGTGGGGATGTTCAAATCTTCAGGGTTAATGGGTCTTTTCTGCGATTTTGGTATTACGCTTAACTGGCCGTTGGTTTCAAGAACAGCAAATTCAACATCAGCTATATTCTGGACATTTTTTATCCTTAGCTGTTCAAGCAGGTCATTAATAGTATACATTTCCTTACGGAACTCTTCTTCATTTATCTTACCGTTTTCAATAAGTATGCTTGGCCTGCCGCAAATTATTCCCCGCGCTTTAGTGCTTTTCAACGATATAAATGACGTGGTTATCTGGGCGACAAGCAACGTTAAAATGGGTATTATACCGTTTACCAGCGGTATGCCTGTGTTTTGCATAGGTACTGAGGCCAATTCGGAAATCATTATTGCAACTACCAGTTCAAAAGGCTGAAGCTGGCCTATTTGTCTTTTTCCCATTATCCTCATTACTATTACTACTACAGCATACAGGATAAGGGTTCTGGCAAATACAACTAACACTGTATCATCCTTCCGGTTTTCATAATGGGACATTAATATTTTATCGTTTTGGAATATTATTATTCATTTTTGCCCCATAAGCATGAAGCTGTTGAAATAAAAATGAATATTGCCTGTTAAAATGCAAATAATATTAACATTCATCTATATTTGGAGGTAGCATATGAAAAACAAGGGCTGTAATAAACCTGCCTCAAAACCGAATATTGAAGCAGGCAATGAGATTTCGCCGTGCGCACAGGAATTAAGCGGCAAGAAATGCAGTAATGAGCAAAACGGCGCTAAGAAAAAACGCAGTATTGACAGGAACTGTAAATAAACAAAACAGCAGGAGCCAGCACTCCTGCTGTTTTGTTCTTTCAGCGCATGTAAAATTTATGTTTAAACCGGTTTTTTTACACTTGTTTTATGTCTCCATGATATACATAATACGTTGTAGCCAGTTGAGGGGTCTTGATTTCAATTATATTTCTTTTTAAAATTAAAACACAATTCGGATAGACTCTTTTTGTAATGGATATTTCCCCCTCGCCACGTGTTTTTAAATAGCCTGCGATGTTTTTTCTTTCTTCTTCCAATGCTTTTATTGTCTCTCTAAGATTAAAAATTTTTTCCAGAACTCTTCTGTATTCTTCATACTGAGAGGGAGTCAGAGGATTTAGTTCGTTAAGACGCTCTATGGTTCTCTGTAAATTTTGCTGTTCTTTTCTTAATTCTTCAATTCTCTGTTGGAGATTTTCAAATTGAGTGTTAAGTTCAGATCTGTTAAAACCTGTGACTTCCACTTGTGTCCGCCTCTCAATTTCTGAACCCAGAATCGGTACGGTTACCTTTATTTTTGCTTTAATATTGCCACCGATTATCTGTCCGTTCGAAGAATCAACAATCACTTCGTTTGCATAGATATTGCTGTTGATGCAGTAATAGCCTATATGAACCTTTCCTCCGCATGTAATAACGGCATTATCCAAATACTTGGTGAAGACGTTTTTTGCGGCATTTATCTCTACCATTCGCTTGGATGACACTCCACCTTTTATGAAAATACTCCCTTCTTTGCTTGTAATGCCCTTTATGTTGCCGAGACCAAGCTCACCAAGTATTTCAATATCCCTGGTTGCCTCGACGGAAAAACCGTCTGCTATTGTGCCCTTAATAGTAACATACCCGTCAAACTTGATATTTCCAGTAGAAGGATTAACATCGCCGTCAATTTCAAGATGATTGGATACACTTAATCTGCCGTTGACAATATTGACCGCTCCGTTTATTTTGGAATACAAAGTTGTCTTGTAATTGTCGAATATTTCCTGGATTGAATTTTTATCATAATTTAAAGGAAAGTTTCTGCCTTTTATGGGTTTTATTTCCTCTCCGGTTACAGTTTTACCGGGTACTCCCTCAGTAGCCTCAATACGCTCTCCAAGCCAATCACCTACTTTCACTCTGTTTATGAGCTGCATATCATAAAAATTCACTTTACCCAGTTCACTGACTGAGGGTTTTGGCTCTTTGATCTCATACAACCTTATAATCGAATCCCTGCCATTTAGAGGAGGGATACCCTGGGCTATGACATACTTTTTTCCGTTTTGTATTTCACCGTTCAGGAAATCGGTATTTACTCCCCAAACAATTCCTTTCTCTGAAAGAGCATTTTCTACCTCCCTGATGAGTTTTTTCCTGTTTTTCATGTCAAGCTCTTCTGAAGGTAGATTAAATTCTATCGTAGCAACTAAGCCATCCTTTGATATTTCTATTAGAAATTTTTCTTTTAGTTCACCAAACTTCTCCGATTTTTTAGGAGCTTGAGCTATGGCATTTCTAAGGGAAATAAAGCTGGTAATTTTTATATAGGGGTATGATGAAAGTATATTATTGAGCTCATCAACAGGAAAGCCCTTTTTGAGTGTGTCTATATATACGTCTTTATCTATGCTGTAAACAAGCAAAAATTCGTTTTCAAAAATAATTTTTCTTTCCATTCACACTCACCCCCTCTTATTGATATATCGTATTTTTGAGCGTTTTTCTTTATATTATCATGAGGTTTAAAAATTTGCCATACTTGAATACATTGTGATAAAGACAGTCCGGAGTTCATATAAATAACAGTAAAAAAGGACAGCTGCAGGTGTGAGTAAATGAAAAGATATATAGTTTTATTGGTTTGTTTGTTAGTTTTCCTTGAAACCGTTTTTATATTCCGTGTCTCTGCAGATGAAATCCTTGAGGATGAACCGTTTATTGCTGTATTTTCTGCAAATAGCACTGAAGACGCAAGTATCCCGAAGATTGGGGCTGGTTCAGCAATCGTAATGGATACAAAAAGCGGCAGGGTGCTTTTTGAAAAGAATGCTTATTCAAGAAGGCCAATGGCCAGCACCACGAAAATAATGACGGCAATCGTTGCTCTTGAGAATGGAAATCTTGATGATATTATTGTTGTAAGCAAAAGAGCCGCTGCAATAGGGGGGTCCACCATCAACCTTAAAACCGGGCAGGAGATAAGGCTTCGTGAACTTCTTTACGGTCTGATGCTGAATTCAGGCAATGACGCCGCAATAGCCATTGCGGAACATATAGGGGGAACGGTAGAAAATTTTGTAAGGATGATGAATGAAAAAGCCATTGAAATAGGCGTTATGGATACAAGTTTTAAATCTCCTCACGGTCTTGATGTTGACGGCCATTATTCCACAGCTTATGACCTTGCCGTTATTACAGGTTATGCGCTTAAAAACCCGGTTTTTGCAGAGATTGTGAAGACAAAACATGCAAATATAGGTTATACAAACCTTAGCAATACCAATGAAATGCTAAGTATTTATCCGGGTGCCGACGGCGTCAAGACAGGGTATACGGGTAAAGCAGGCAGATGCCTTGTAACATCTGCAACAAGGGACGGCTGGCAGATAATATCCGTTGTGCTTGGATGTCCAACAAGATATATAAGGGCGCAAAGCAGCATGGCAATACTTGATTATGCTTTTGAAAACTTTAAACCGCATGTGCTTATAGAGAAAGGCGAGAAAATCAAAACGCTTAAAGTAATTAAAGGTGTGGAAAGCTATGTTGATGTCCTGACCATTGATGAGATTGTCTTTCCTTTAAAAGAAGATGAGAAAGATAAGGTTCAAATGTATCTTGAGCTTCCGGAAAAACTTGATGCGCCGATTTATGCAAATGTCGAAGTAGGAAATATATACTGCTATCTGGATGGAGAATTAATAGGATATACAGGTCTGAAAACAGATGCCAGCATAAGGCGCAAAGTATTCAGGGATTACCTTGGAATGATATTTGAAAAGTGGATAAGGCTTATTCATGAGGGGATATTCTAATCAGCCTTGCGGCCATTGTACGGATACTGTATAATAGCATAAAAACACAATAAAAGGGAAACATATGAGAACTGTACTGGTCGCATTAAATTCAAAATATATACATTCATCTCTTGCGCCCTGGTACCTGAAAGCAGCTTGCGGTGATGGGTGCGGAGAAATAATTGTTCTGGAATATACGATTAATGACGACATTGAAAACGTTCTTGGCGAAATCTATAGTTTAAAGCCTGATGTAGCGGCTTTTTCATGCTACATATGGAATATCGGCAAGGCGCTGCGCCTTTCTGAGAATCTGAAAAAGGTTTTGCCGTCAGTTAAGATTGTGCTCGGGGGACCCGAGGTATCCTTTGATGCAGAGAAAATAATGGAAGAAAACCAGTTTATAGACTATATTATCACGGGTGAAGGCGAAGCTGCTTTTAAATCTTTATTAACCGCCCTGAAAGATTTGAAGGATGAACCGGAAAAATCCCTTCTGTCTTCCATTGGCAGCCTGGTTTACAGATTTGACGGGAATATATTTTCAAACAATCCATGCGAATTGATAAAGGATTTAGACCAGATACCGTCTCCGTATACCGGGGAGATGCTTGCTTCAACATCGGACAAGGTGGTATATTTTGAGTCGTCGAGGGGATGCCCTTTTTCATGTTCTTACTGCCTCTCTTCGACAATTGACGGAGTCAGGCACTTCTCTCTTGACAGGGTTAAGAGCGAGCTTTTCAAGCTTATAAAAGCCGGCGTTAAATTAGTCAAGTTTGTGGACAGGACTTTTAATTGCAATAAAGCACGGGCAAAGGAGATATTTAAGTTCGTAATTGAACATGGCGAGAACACAGCTTTTCATTTTGAGGCTGCAGCCGATTTGTTCGACGACGAAATGATAGAAATGCTCTCACAAGCGCCTTCCGGAAGGATACAGTTTGAAATCGGGATACAGTCAACAAATATGCAGACTCTTGCAGCTGTAAACAGGAAAAGCAATCTTGATAGGGTTTTTGATAATGTCCGAAAATTGAGGCAACATGGAAACATCCATTTGCATCTTGACCTTATAGCCGGGCTTCCATATGAAGATTTTTGCTCTTTTAAAACCTCTTTTGACGCGGTTTATTCGTTGAAGCCGCATAATTTGCAGCTTGGCTTTTTAAAGATGCTGAAGGGTTCAAAAATCAGGAGGGAAGCCTACAAGTATTCCTATAATTACAGGAGTTATCCTCCCTATGAAGTGCTCGGCAAC
>DULF01000111.1 GCA_012840535.1 Clostridiaceae bacterium | reverse complement strand
TTTGCAAAAGTAACTTCCACACTTCTTACAATTCTAAATTTGCAAAACTTATTTCCACTTTCCAAAAATTGGAGTGGAATTTACTTTTTCAAATAACCACAACAACTTGACACTATCATTATATTATTCTATTATTCCATTTTTCCTGTAAATGGTGTATAATTGACAGGGTAAAATGGGCGATAAAGCTGTAGAACCATCAAAAAAATGGAGAACTGGTGAAATGTTGTTTTTAAGCCGTGTACTTATTGGAATGGTTTTAGGTATAGCTTCAATTACTCCTGGAGTAAGCGGAGGGGTTATTGCCGCAGCCGTTGGCATTTACGAACCTGCGGTTCACGCTGTCTCCAATTTGCGAAAGGACTTAAAGAAAAATATACTATTTCTTATGCCGCTTGGAATTGGAGCAGGCATTGGTGTTTTATTGTTCAGTAATATTATAAAATACTTATACGCCAGATGGCCAAACGAAGTATTGTTTCTGTTTTTCGGACTTGTGGCGGGAAGCATGCCATCTGTGTTACGCGTTGCCAATGAGAAAGGATTCAGGGCCAAATACCTTTTTGCGTCAATTATTACCCTGGGAATTGTGCTCGTGTTTGCATTTATGGAAGGCAACACAGGATCAGGCCATGGTATGAGATTAGATTGGAATTTTGCCAGCGCCGTGTTTTATGGCGTGGTTCTGGCTGTTGGAACAATAATTCCCGGAATCAGCACTTCCTTTATACTGATATATTTGGGGGCATACCATGAGCTATTGTCTGCAATTGCAAGTATGGATATTGTAAAATTGATACCCGTAGGTCTTGGAGCTATAATTGCGGCGCTGCCATTGATAAAGTTTGCTGAAATAATGTTTAAACGGTTCAGGGCGGTATCCTACTACGGAGTTCTAGGATTTCTGGTGGGCTCAATGATTGCGGTTTTTCCAGGATTTAGCAGGGGTTGGATGTTATTGTTAGATGTATTGCTTTTTCTTGCAGGCATTGCTGTTAGCATTGCATTGTTAAATCTCAATAAAGACAATAACCATAATACATAGCATCCCTTACCGGTTTGCACGGATTATACGATTGCTGCAAGGAGCATTATCTCTTCATTTTGCGCATAAATGGTGCTAAATTGGCTAACCGGCAGCGGGTTTATTCCTCTGCCCAATTCAATTGTATAACCGGGTCTTCTGAAATCCTGAATGAACCAATCTTTATATCCGGCATAGGCAGCTTCAGGAGGAACGTCTGTTACAGTATAGCCGCTTGCCCTTGAAAACAGATTTGCTATAGTCAGCGATTCCGGAGGCGCCAGGTTATTAAATTGCCAATATATTACCTCTCCTTGGGTATGATAGGCGATTACAAGCCTGAAGTTATGGCTCCTTGTGAAATTGTACATGGCAATGGTTTCAGGCTCCGAAAGAGGCGCTTCCCCTCCATAATCCCTTGGGGCTGGAGATGTAATTCCCTGTTCAAGCTCAAGTTGCTTTTCCCTTTCCCAAAGGGCAGGATAGTTCAAGTTCAGGTCAACTCCCTGTATGTTGGCTTTCCATACTCTCGGCAATGGCAGGCCGGTAGTATTAAGAAGCGCTGCCTGGTTGTATGCCGGATCCGGATAGTTTGGCCAATAAGTTACAAGGTTTACACCGTCAGGATTGACCATTGGTATAATGTATATGCTGCTGTAATTAAATATGTCAACGATATTGTATCCCCGTATGCTTCCTCTCACCGAATAGGCTTTGCAAAAGTTTTCTATAAATTTCATCACCAAAGTGGTTCCAATCCATTCATTTGCATGATGTGAGGCGTTGTACGACACTTCATTTGCGCCATACCCTAATCTTATGTAGTACAGGTTTTTGCCCATTACACTTCTGCCTATGACTCCGGTTTCCAGGAAAGGATACCGTGCCCTAAGTCCCTGAATCTGGCGTTCAAGTATTTCATAAGTATAATCAATATCAGTAAACACTACATCAATTCCATATGGCACTATTATTTGCTGTCCCACTCTTAATGAAAAAGGATCAATGCCCGGGTTTGCAGTAAATATGGCATTTACTGTTGTATAATATCTTTGCGCTATATTGTACAGCGTATCGCCAGGACGTATGGTATAAATATCGTAACCCCTCAGAAACCTTTCAAATGCGTTCCAGGTAGCTGGTCCCGCAATTCCGTCAGGCGTAAGGCCGAAGCTCCTTTGGAAAGCCATTACGGCAGCCTGGGTACGGGGTCCAAATATTCCGTCTACCTGGCCGGCATTATAACCTATGCGGTTAAGTAGGCTTTGAATGAGCTTTACATTTGGGCCTGTGGAACCTAAAAACAATATTTCCATATTTCCTACCTGCTTATTTCCCTTCGTTATTATATTTTATTATAAGGGCTTTTAAATGTGCATGTCCGGCCTTTCAGAACATGCTTTAACAAACTTCACAAAAGATATTGTAATGTTTGCCAAGCTGCGAATTTCGTGATAAAATTTGTATAAATATATATAGAAAAATGTCATAAAAAATGCCATAATGTCATATGATAATTCGCTTTCACAAAAGATTGACGGAAAAGGTGGAAAATGATGAAATTATTTTTTGCTATATTGGAAGATGATAGGAACCTGCTTAAGTATTATGAATCAGAAATTGAAAATATATTAGAAAAGCACAACATACCCGGGAAGGTAGTATGTGCATCCGATGATCCTGTTCAATTTATGTCGGCGGTAAAAACCTATATGGTAAATGTCTGCCTAATCGACATTAATTTAAAAAAAGGAACCAATGGGATGCATATAGCAAGGGAAATCAGACGCTTGAAAATCCCAACGGAAATAATATTTATAACGGGACATCTTCAGTATATGAAGGATGCTTTTGTGGTAAGGGCATTTGATTATATTGAAAAACCGGTTACTCGTGAGTCTCTTGTCAAATGCATATTGAGACTTTACAGGGATATCGACATTGAAAACTGTGCAAAACAAGAGGTTATAAAAGTTAAATCCGGTACTGCAATATATCATATACCTGTTGATGAAATTTACTATATAGAACACTTCAATTTTAAATCTATTATTATAGCGGGGGATAGAAGAATAGAATCATATGAGTCTCTTGTTAACCTTGCCAAGATGTTACCTAAAGATAAATTCAAGCAATGTCACAGATCAATTTGGGTGAATACATCGTATATCGATATGGTGGACCTTAAAAATGATGAGATAAAGCTTAAAAACGGCATGCGCTGCAGTCTGGGAAAGACCTTCAGAAAGGGGTTTTCAAAATATGCGGGTTGATATGTTGGCAACTAATATTTTTTTTACTGTTCTGCATGGTTTTAATATAATCTTTTTTTCAAAAATCCTATTTAATACGGAATATAAGAAAAAAAAAGTTTTGCTTTTTTCGATTATATATGGAACATTAAACGGGTTAATGTCTTACCTTGTTAATGTTTATAATATTGACTACTTTATAATTAAAACATGTATCGGATTTATAATATCTGTATTTCTAATAAAGTACATATTGTGTTTTGAACTGGTAAAGAGTGGTGTAATATTCGGGTTATATTCAATTATTTTGATTTTATCTGAGTTTCTGATGTTTTTTATCTTTAGGATGTTAAACTTAATTTATCTGAGTGGTATAATAAGCACATTCAAGGACAACACCAGGAGTTTTTTTATAGGAAATCTATTGATTTTAATTATTTCATTTTTAATATTACTATCAGTAAAGCTGTTTAAATCTTATTTGAAATTACCAAGGAATACAAAAACTATTGTTATTACAATTACGATAACATTTTTTACTATAGCAGCTAACTTTTGGTTTTTTTGTTTTAACATTAAAGCAAGCACCAATTTGATGGTATTTTTGATAATAACTCTGTTAATGCTGGTTTACTGCATTTACATAATATTCAATATAAAGATTTCTTATAAGTTAGAGGGCCAGAGCATAGAACTTGAACAGCAAAAATTCTACAATGCTGCGTTAGATAATACTCTTAATAATATCAGGCGGTTTAAGCACGGTTATAACAATAACTTGAATGTATTGTATGCTTTTGCCAAACTGGGGCAATATGATGAGCTGCTCAATTACTTTAATGAAGTGATGGAAATGAACAACAAGCTTAGCGATACCACGATTTTAGATATAAAGAATGCTGCACTGTATGGCTTGGTAGCTTCTAAGATACAATACGCTGAAGATAAAGGAGTAGACTTTAAAGTAAGCACAAACAGTGAAATTAAGGATATTCCGAATATAAGGATGATAGATTTATGCGAGATACTAGGGATATTCCTGGACAACGCCATTGAGGCTGCAATGGAAAGTGACGAGAAAACAGTTCTGATGGAAATATTCGAAAATTTTGAGTATATTGGGATAATAGTAAAAAATACATTCAAAACTTACCCTGACATGAACAAGATATGGAACAAAGGCTTTTCCCCCAAGGGAGAAAAGAGAGGCATGGGCCTTTGGATAGTAAAAGAAATACTTAAGAGCAACAAACATATTTTAAACAATACTTATATAAAAGATAACATGTTTTATCAGGAATTAATAATTGAAAAGGGCAATTAAGCCCTTTTCAATCTACCTTAATTAATGAGCTGGGACATTTTCTTTGATGTACTAATAGTAGGAAGCAAGCACTGCTTGAATATGCTGCAAACAATAGAGCAATTGCAGAGATTATAGCGAGTGAATACTTTCTGATGAAATTTTTCATTCTACACAACCTCCTTCCTGCCATATTCATTACCAGTTATTTTATAAATAATTGGTAACATTGTTATACACTCAATAATTGTTATTATCATAAGGATATTGGAATAGGGTTGAGGAACAAATATTGCCAAGGCAAACACTATCGTCAGGAAAATAAATCCTCCTGTTCTTAAATACCGCCTCTGCCTTTTGCTGATAACCGGCTTGTTTAAAATATCCGCGGGAGCATATAAATACGCGATTAACATACAAATCGGATAAAGCACCAATGCTAAAACTATCTTATTGATGTTCAGGTTGAATGAAAGAAACAGGGTGCCGAAAATAATTGCATTGTACGATAAGAAACAACCCCAGTGGGTTTTAGCATGGACTCCTCCAATAAAACCGCGGTGTATTCCGAATATTATAATTGCGATGACTGTATATTTAAAAATGTTTAGAATTGCGGCTATGATTAGAACTACTGCTATTTTAACTGTTTCAGAAATGAACATGTATATTCCGTACTCGATTTGCTCCGCTTTGGTTTCATCGACGTTCATTTCTTTCTTGATAATATCTGTGAGGCCTTCACTGATATCGCTTATCTTTAGCATCTTTATCACCACCTTAATGATACAATATTTTAACATAATTTTCTATTGTTTTTGTCTAAAGGTCAAAAATTATTGTCGAATGGACTCATATTTTCTTTTAATAAAAAAATTAATCTTTTAATGTGTGATTAAAAATTTTTTTGTAATAATAAGCAATAAATTTATTAAATTTTAATATGCATACTGTGAAAAGATTACACATAAAAGATATTAGGTTGCAATATTAATTTAATAGTTAATAGCCTAATGTTTGTTAGGAGAATTTAATCATGGTGAGAATATATGTTATTAAGTTGAAAACCTTGATAAAGCTTATGCTGCTATTTATACTTATTGTGGTTTTTCTGGCCGTTGCCGGAAATTATTACTATAATTCCGTCAGTGTTTCCGCATCGAACCGTGAATTGCCTATTTACTCGGTAGAATGCGAAAATAAAGTTGCAGCTATTACATTTGATTGCGCATGGGGTTCTGATGATATCCCTGAAATTCTGGAAACGCTCAGGAAAGAAGATGTTAAGGCTACCTTTTTTATAGTCGGACAATGGGCTGAAAAGTTTCCTGATGTGGTTAAGATGATTGTCAATGACGGACATGATATTGCCAACCACTCTTACTCTCATCTAAGGATGGGCGCCATTGACAGGGACAGAATTAAAAAAGAAATATCTGTATGCGGAGAAATACTTAAAAAACTGTCCAATCAAAAAGTAGATTTGTTCAGGGCTCCATACGGAGACTACAGCAACAATGTAATCAATATAGCCAGAAGTCTCGGTTATTTCACCATTCAATGGGATGTGGACAGCCTGGACTGGAAACCTGGAATAAGCCAGGATGAAATATTAAATCGAATAACCAAACGCATAAAACCCGGTTCCATCATTTTATTCCATAACGACACGCCACACACCTCAAAGCTTTTGCCTACAATAATAAAAAATCTAAAAAATGAAGGATACAGTTTTTTGCCGGTATCCAAGTTGATCCTGCGGGACAATTATTATATTGATTTTGAGGGGAGACAGAGAAAAAAAGGATGATTTCTGTTATTTTCAATATTATTGACTGTCATTGTTAAATATTATATTATTGAAACGTAAATTTATGCAGCAGATAAAATAATAAGGGGTAGGATTTACTTGAATATTGAAAATGAAATAGGTAATGTACAGCTGATGCAGAAAATAAACAGGCTGAAGGTTTTAAATTTTATCAGGCAGAAAGGAGAAGTAGCAAGGCCGGAAATAGCAAAAAACACAGGATTGAGTCCCTCTTCAATAACGAATATTGTGTCGTATTTACTTGAGAAGAAACTGGTTATGGAAGTGGGACGGGTTGATTCAAAAGAGGTGGGCAGAAAAGCGACTCTTATCAGGTTCAACCCATCTGCGGCTACCATTATCTCGGTTAATATCGAAACATCAAAGGTAGATGCTGCACTTACAGACCTTGAAGGCAATATCTTACACAAAAAAGAAATTGCTGTTGGACATGCTATTAAAAGTTTTGAAATTTTAAATATATTGAAAAAAGAAATTAATTCTCTTATCAATGAGGCAGAAGCAAGAAATCTTCCTCATATTGCCGGAATAGGAATTGCTGTTTCGGGACTTGTTCTTGACGATAAAAAGTTGGTCATTTCCAGCAGTTTAAAATGGAGAGAGTTTTCTCTCAAGGAATATTTTGAGGATTTATTGCATATCCCTGTATATTTACAGAATAATTCACGTACAAAAGCACTGGCTGTTTTGAAAAAAAAGCAGGGCGAGTTTGAAAAGAATATAGTATTTCTTGATCTTACCATGGGAATTGGGATAATAAACTTCTATGACCAAAAAATTAATGAAGCGGTAATAGGCGAATTTGGGCACACCTCTGTGAAAAAAGACGGTCCTTTGTGCTTTTGCGGTAACAGGGGATGCATTGAAGTTATGTGTTCTGTAGAAACTATATTGAACCAATGCAGTGAGTTGCTGGACCAGGGAAAGTGCAAAATTTTAAAGAATATTTTGGAAGATGAGGGTTTGCCTTTAAGCTATGAAACAATAATTAAAGCTTTTGATGAAGGTGATGGAGATGTACGGGATGTGCTTAAGGAATGCGGAGAGTACCTGGGAGTAGGTATAGCGAATATAATAAATATTTTTAACCCTCAAAGAATTATAATCAACGGGGATATTTTGCTTACCTGTGGCTTCATATTTGAAACTGCAGTTAAGGAAGCCGGCAGCAGGGCATATGAACAATTTACGAAAGATTTGAAATATGAAAAAGTCAATATTGATTCGGAGCAAGCAATAAGAGGAGTATCGCTTTTTGTGGCTGAAAAGCTGTTTGATCTTGCAGGACCGGAATGGTGAGCCAGGAATATCAACCAGCATAATTACCGTACGGCTGAATTTGAGCTTTTATACATATATACCGGGTGGCTAAAGGCGCGCTTACAATTATAGGGAGGCCAAAAGCACGCCCCTGAAATTTTTGGAGGTGTTTTGCTGTATGCCGGTAATTGATATGCCATTAAAGGAATTACAGGTATATAAGGGGATTAATCCTTGTCCTCCTGATTTTGATGAATTCTGGGACAGGGCTCTTGATGAAATGCACAAAACAGATCCTTGTTTAGAAATGGTGCCCAGCAGTTTCAAAACTTCATTTGCGGAGTGCTTTGACCTGTATTTTACAGGAGTGCGTGGAGCAAGGATACATGCTAAATACTTGAGGCCGAAAAACTCGAAAAAGCAGCACCCGGCCATTCTCCAGTTCCATGGTTACACAGGCAATTGCGGCGATTGGTTTGAAAAGCTGGGCTTTGTCGCGGAAGGCTTTTGCGTAGCGGCAATGGACTGCAGGGGCCAGGGAGGCTCTTCGGAGGATACAGGAGGAGTAAAAGGAACAACTTACCTAGGACACATTATACGTGGGCTTGATGATTCTCCTGACAACCTGCTATTCAGGCACATTTTTCTTGATACTGCGCAACTAGCCCGTATTGTAATGAATATGCCCGAGGTGGACGAAACCAGGGTGGGTGCAATGGGAGGTTCACAGGGTGGGGCCCTTACTCTTGCATGTGCTGCTCTTGAACCCCGGATAAAAAGACTGGCGCCTGTATACCCGTTTTTGTGTGACTATAAGAGGGTTTGGGAAATGGATTTGGCAAAAAATGCCTACCAGGAACTTAGCTACTATTTCAGAATGTTTGATCCTCTGCACGAGCGTGAAGATGAGATTTTTGAGAAACTTGGATATATTGATTTGCAGCATCTTGCGAAAAGGATACGCGGTGAAGTGCTTATGACGGTTGGTTTGATGGATGACATATGCCCTCCTTCAACCCAGTTTGCCGTATATAATAAAATAACTTCTCCAAAATCCATGAAGATATATCCTGACTACGGACATGAGAGTTTGCCTGGTTTACCGGATATGATTTTTGAATTTATGTGTGGAATGTAAAACCTCGCTCATGAGCGCTATACATAAAAAGATAAAAAAAAGCGCATTATATAATTACCGGAGATGAAAGCAATTATATAAATTTAGAGAATCGAGGTTACAGTATGGTCATAGCAGGTATTGTTGGACACGATGGCAAAGTGCAAACAGCAAACCTCATTAGTTCGATTTTATCTTCAAAAGGTAAAAAAGTCAGTGTTATTGATTCAAAAAGCATTTCAGAAATGGACTTTCGCACCGTAAGAGATTATGTTTACGAGCTTGATAAGAATAATGTAGATATTCTTGTATTGAAAATAAATATAGACGATGTCAATAATATGATTATTGACTGTTTGCATTTTGATTTCATCATATATACAGGCAAACCCGATTCTTTAAACGAGCGTGACAGTAAAAATTTTTCATTATTAATGAAAAAGATATTTTCCTTGCTGAATGAAAAAGGAATAGCAATAATAAATATTGATGAAAACGACTCAAAGCAATTTCTTGAAGATTTAAAATTCTACACTGTAACCTATGGATTCAATTCTAAAGCCAGTATTACAACTTCAAGCGTAGGAGATTATATGCTAGGGGATAGTTTTATTTGTTGCCTGCAAAATAGCATACCTGCCAGAGACGGTAATTTGATAGCTCCGCATGAGTACAGGATTAATATTGAGACGTCAGGTTTGGATACGCACAATGTGCTTGCGGCGGTTTCTTTTGCGATAGTAAACGGTGTTGATTTGGATGGACATGGAAATTTTGATGCCAAAAAACGAATATAATGAAATATAACAATGAAAAATGTACTTTCGGGGATTTTCAAGTCGGAAAATATGTAATATAATATAGTATAATAAATAATTGTTTAATTTTGGGAATTTTTTATCCAAAAGCAGGTGAAGGATAATTGTTTTTTTAGGGATGTTTTTATATTTTTAGGAAGAGTATATTATGTATACGTTTCAGTTTTTAATTCTAAAAACGACTCTTCTTGAATACATATAGCATTAGATAAATTATTAATGTACATATGAACCTTGGAGAGGAGTGTGGGGGTCGGATGGTCGAGAACTTGATGGAGAACAACGTAGTGACCATTTCCGGTAAAGTGGTTTCAAGCTTGGAATTCAGTCATGAGGTATATGGTGAGGGATTTTATCGTTTTATGCTGGAAGTGCCAAGATTAAGTGAAAGCTCCGATATTATACCTGTAACAATATCAGAAAGGCTTATGTCAACGCGAAGGCCAGAAATAGGCGATACTGTTTTGATTGAGGGTCAGTTTAGATCATATAACAGTTACAGTCCCGAAGGAAACAAACTCATACTTACCGTATTTGCAAGGGAAATAAAATTTATTGAAGATATAAAAAGCGTAAAGAATCCGAATCAAATTTTTTTAAATGGATATATTTGTAAAAAACCGGTTTATAGGACCACTCCTTTCGGAAGGGAAATATCCGACATTTTACTTGCGGTAAACAGGCCATATAATAAATCAGACTATATTCCATGCATATCCTGGGGAAGAAATGCAAGGTTTTCAGAAGGATTGTCAGTAGGAGACAATATTAAAATTTGGGGAAGAATCCAGAGCAGAGAATACCAGAAGAAATATGATTCCGGCGAAGTAGTAACAAAAGTTGCTTATGAAGTTTCAGTTTCAAAAATGGAAGTGTGTACCGGAGCATCTTCTTCTAAAAATTCCGCTATTAAACAAACCAATCAAAAAAATCTCCAGAACACGTAAAAACAGAATATTTTGTATAAAGTAAAACTATGCATAAGTTTGTGCCTTTGTTAAATCTTTCAGGCATTAATATTGCGGCATACGGTGGATTTGCATTTTTTGGATGCAGTTGAAAAAAGCAAGAAAATAAGAGATAATATTAACCATATTAGTCCTGACTTTAACAAGATTTAACAAGGGAATGTTTAAGTATGCTAAAAAAAGGTGATATAATACTTGTTGCATTATTGCTGGTGGCTGCGGTTACTGCCATCGCAGGAATGACCATGTTCAGGAGCAATAGCGGTGATACTGAAAAGATTGCCGTCATCAAACAAGGCAACGTTATTTTAAAAGAGATTAGGCTTAATGAAGTTGGTAAGAGTGAAAGAATAACCGTTGAGGGAAATTATAAAAACATTATTCTGGTTGAAAACAGAAAGATACGGTTCGAAGAATCCACATGCCCTGACAAGGTTTGTGTTAAAACCGGGTGGCTTACTAACGAAGGTGATATGGCAGTTTGTTTGCCGAATCAGGTAATGGTAAAAATTGAGGGCGTAAATATGGATGTCGATGGAGTAACGTACTAATGAAAAAAGTAAATGTAAAAAAAATGGTGCTTCTTGCGGTATTAATTTCGCAAGCGTTGGTTCTTTCCATAATTGAATCATGGATTCCTTTGCCGATGCCTGTACCAGTACCGGGAATCAAGCTGGGACTTGCAAACATTGTATCCATTATTGTTATCGTATACTTTGGATACAGGGAAGCTTTGGCGGTAGTATTGATAAGATGCCTGCTCACTTCGTTTTTCAGCGGAGGCATTACAGTATTTTTGTTCAGTATTGCAGGGGGTATCCTGAGTACTATTGTAATGTCATTTCTTTATAAAAAGTTTTCAAACGTTTTCAGCATTATAGGTATAAGTATTTCAGGCGCCGTAATGCATAACATGGGACAGATTGTTATGGCTGTGATTGTAATGAAAGACATAGCCGTATTGGGATATTTGCCTGTATTGGTAATTGCAGGAATTGTTACAGGGCTTTTGGTGGGAATAGCCGCTAACCTCCTGATAAAGGGCTTGGAAAAGTCGAAAATGACATTATAAAAATGTTAATGCAAAAAAGCTGTTTTCATGACTTAGGTGTGCATGAAAACAGCTTTTCGTCTTATATTCCAATTTTACTTCTCTTCATGCTTTCTTCTTTTTTTCTCCAATGCTTAAAATAAGATTGAGAAGGATTCCAAAAATAGCTGCACCGGCAACACAGGGGACTTTTATACCAAAGAACGGAATACTTCCCTCGAAGGCGTATTGTCCGCCAAGTCCGATTATCATGATAGTCGCGATTACTGCTATATTTTTGGCGCTGAACAAGTCAACCTTTTTCTCAACCATAATAGCAATACCCTGGGCGGCTATGGCACCAAACAGGTATACCTCCAGACCCCCTATAACTGCTGTAGGTATCGAATAAATAGCACTAATGAGAGGTGTGAAACAAGAAATAATCATAGCGATTATTGAAGCGGCAACAAGAACGTATGCTGAGAAAACTTTTGTGATTGCCATTGCGCTGATGTTTTCACCGTAGTTTGTTCCTGCAGGGCCGCCGATGAATCCGGAAACGATATCGCCTATACCGTCACCGATCAGGTTAAGCCCAAGCTTGTCCGCAATATTATATATCTTGTTTGAGCCTTTCTTTTTTGCCAGGTCATTTACGTATACATCAAGCTGGTATACGTGAGCTGTAGATTCGGGAATTGTTGCTATAGCTATTGGCATAATAGCCGCAACTGCCATCCATGTTGGCTTTGGGAACGTGAAAATTGGCGGAGCGAAAATTCCGCTGTTTGCCACTGATTCAGGTACGATTTTGAAAAAGCTGATACCTGTTGCAAGCTGGACAATATATGCCGTTATGCATCCTATAATAGGACCTAGAAGAAGCGGAAGCTGTCCCAAAAATCCCTTTAGGTATACTGAAAATAGTATGGTTGAAATCAACGTGACAAGAGACAATATCCATGCGAGGTTAGATGCAAGAGGCGCATTTGCTCCGGTGGCTGCAAGTATAGCTTGTCCTTCCGCGTCTGTTCCCACAACAGTTGATGCCGCATCCGATAAAGCAACCCCCGCAAGTGTAAGTCCGATTACCATTGCTATTGGTCCGGTAATCGATGCAGGAAGAACCTTTTCGATTGATTCTTTTCCAAAGCGGTTGACTATAAGGCCTGCTGCTATCGACACAAGACCGGACATAACAATACCGAACTGCGCTACTGCGATTCTTTCATTAAGGCTGGCTCCCAGGAGCGCTTCAGACCCCATAATGCTGGCGACTGCAGCGATATAGGAAAAACTTGATCCGTAGTAAAGCGGAATCTTTCCCCTGGTGATCAGAATGAAACATATTGTTGCCAGACCGCTTGCAAAGATCGTTGTTGAAATGTGAAAATCGGTTATGATTGCTACGGCAACTGTTGCTGGAAACATAACAATAACCTGCTGTATAGCGTAGAGCAACAGTTTCCATATTGGTGGCCGCTCATCTGGAAGGTAACCTATTTGCTGTCCAATTTGTACCATAAAAACATCCCCCTCAATAAATTATTGTTTTATTGGGTTTTTGCACAAAAAAAACTTGTCTGCAGGAATGCAAACAAGATTATACCTAAATTAAGCCTATATACACTTATAGCCTAATCCCAGGTTTAATATCTTGTCGGCATCTCTGTACCAGACTTAAAAATATTAACCCTCGGACATTTTATCATATGCATTTATGTTTTTCAATAAAAATTTTAATTTATAAACTTGTTTATCATCAAACAAAAAATGCAGGATTGGAATTAAAAAATTGCAAAAAAATTTAAAAAAACTATTGAACACAAGTGGGTACCTGTGTTATAATACCAACAATAAATCATAATTAGTGCAATGGGACACATAGATAAGCCGTATCGGCGTACTCGACGAAGAGTAGAAAATCTCTTGTGGGTACGCCTTTTTTGTTAATTTTTTCTTGGTACAAAAAAGCGGATTTAACAAAAATGCAAGATGAATAAATGAAACTTGCAAAATTGTGCAGAAGTTATACTAATGATTAAGTTGTATGAGTTTGACGTATAAAGCGGGGTGGCAAAGGTGTTACGTGATGGTGAAATAAGAATTCCTTCCGGGTGTGCAATATCCGGAATAATTAATAAAAAAGGCAAGAAGTTCAGCGGGAATGTTATCATAAAATCAATTTCCATGATGCGCGACCGTTCAAACGGTTTAGGCGGAGGATTTGCGGCTTATGGAATATATCCGGAGTATAAGGATCTGTATGCTCTGCATGTTTTCTATGACGACAAGGTTGCCAAGGATAATGCGGAAGAATTTCTTAAAGAGCATTTTTATATAGAAGAGGATGAAAAAGTGCCAACCAGGAAAGTGCCAGGCATAAAAGATGCGCCCATTATATGGAGGTATTTCTCAGGGCCCAGGAAAGATAAAATCAAGGATTCGGGGCTTGATGAAGATGAATTTATGTCAAGATGCGTGATGAGGATTAATTCTTCCGTCAAAGGCGCTTACGTGGTTTCATGCGGCAAGAACATGGGGGTTTTTAAAGCTGTAGGGTATCCGGAAGATGTCGGAGAATTTTACATGCTGGAAAATTACGAAGGTTATATCTGGACAGCGCATGGAAGGTTTCCGACAAATACACCGGGATGGTGGGGAGGAGCACATCCTTTTGCGCTTTTGGACTGGTCTGTAGTCCATAATGGAGAAATTTCATCCTATGATGCAAACAGAAGATATCTGGAGATGTTTGGATATAAATGCACACTCCAGACAGATACGGAAGCCATTACCTATATTTTTGACTTGCTTGTAAGGAAACATCGACTTCCTTTTGACGTTGTAATTTCTGCCATGGCTGCTCCCTTCTGGAATGAGATTGATAAGATGGAGGATGAGAAAAGGGAGCTCATGACAGCGGTACGCACGGTATACGGCAGTGTTTTGGTAAACGGTCCCTTCTCAATCATATTAGGATGGAAAGACGGGATGATTGCCCTGAATGACAGACTGAAGCTACGCTCATTGGTGGCGGCGGAAAACGATGAGTTTGTTTATGTTGCCAGTGAA
>DULF01000110.1 GCA_012840535.1 Clostridiaceae bacterium | reverse complement strand
GAGTACCTGAAGGCAAAGCTTCCCAAACCTATTTTTGACGGTAAGCCGATTTCCCGTGCAATAATGTTACCGGACAATTGAGTCACCTTTACAGCTTGTATATTTGATGTATAATTAACATTCGATACAATTCCTAATCAATGATCGCCTGACCCAGCAATCTTAAAAATTCTCCCCAGAACTCGGAATCATGAGGTGAATTCCTATTTGTGCCCATTCTCACTACTACCATGTTCCATTCAGGGATAATAAAGCACCTGTTGTCGTTATACCCCGAGGCAAAAAATGTCCCTTTCGGCGCCCCAGGCAATAAACGTTTCCCGTCCGGTTTTACTCCGTTAAGCCACCAGTTAAAGCTATATATTCCGCGTCCCTCAATCGAACGCTGTCTTGCTGAATATAAATTACGGCCTATCGTAGTCGGAACCTGCGGCTTTGTAATTTGTTCAACCCATGATTCTGAAACTATCTGTTTCCCATCCCAGTTGCCCTTGTTCAGGAACAGATGGCCAAAACGTGCCAAGTCTCTTGCAGTTATCTCGACACCTGCTGCAGCATCCTTGATTCCGTACATTTCGGGCGGAATCTGCCTTGGAAAGCCGTCATATTCCCAGCTCCAGTTTACCATCCCGATCGGCTCCGCAACCCTCCGCCTGAAAAACTCATCAATAGGCTCCCCGGCAATAGCGGTAAGAACCTGTCCGAATTTCCTCATTGCATTATCCCAATAGCTGAAAATCTCTCCGGGCTTAAACAGTGGTTTCGCAGGCTTAAGATAATTGCTGCTGCCTTCTATCGGATCAACCTCACCGTAATAATAAGGGCCTTCAGACTGGTAACCTGAGGTCATCGTGGCAAAATGCCTCAAGGTCACATCCGGATAGTCCTTTTTCAGGTCAGGTACATAATCTGCCGCAAGAGTATTAAGGGTACATTTCCCATCATCGATAAGAATACCCAGAACTGTGCTGGCAAAACTTTTTGTACATGACATTACGCAATGCTTCCTGTCAATATTGTCGCCTTTCCAGATCAAATATCCGTTGCGAACAATTACAGCCTCCCTTACACCATCACTTCCGACATGCTTTTCAAGGAAAGTCATCGCTTCATTCACTTTTCCGGAATGCAAGCCCTGGTTTTCAGGACTGTCTTCTTTCCAGTAGTACTTTGGAAATTCCATATTATTTACCTCCCGATTAGCTTTATAAAAAAACTTCCGTTCGGTTATATGAATCCAGTAAATATGCAAGTTTTTTATTGAAGATATTTCTCATACCTTGTCCCCGGGTATCCAAAATGTTTTTTGTTCCCTTATTGTTTCAGGTTTTCCTTCGACTTCAATGACTATCGTTGTCGCCAGGTCATTTTCCAAAGGAAAAGGTATGCCTTTTATAAACAGGCGGTCATTCTGCTGGCAGAAATCCATATTTTCCCTTGATTCAAGCATATATACCGACAGTACCTTGTTTTTTATATCGGGCAGACATATTTCTTTATCCTCTAATCCATGCAAAAGGTTAACATAGATCCTGTTTTCCTTTGTGGTAAGAACAGCCGAGCTGTTAAATGAAAAAGGGCTGCGGGAGGAACCATAAACAGCCTCACCGTTTTTTCTCAGCCAGTCGCCCACTTTTTTAAGAATGGCAACTGATTCTTCAGGAATTGTCCCATCGGCTCTCGGTCCTACGTTTAAAAGCAGGTTTCCTGCTTTCGACGCCGTTTCCAGAAGCAGTTTTAACACTTCAAATGGTGTTTTGTAATGCTTGTCTCCCGAGTGATACCCCCAGGTGTCATTCAGTGTCATGCAAGCCTCCCATGCAACACCCGGCGCAGCAGGAACTATGGCCTGTTCACAGCATTTGAAGTCATATGGATCGCCGTTCCTGTTGTTAATCAGGATGTGAGGCTGTAGTTCCCTGATTCTCTTATTAATTTTTTCTCCTTCCATCGGCTGCGGAATACATCCGTCATACCATAGCAGGTCAATCCTGCCGTAATTGCTCATCAGCTCTTCCAGCTGGGCATAATAATACTCTATGAACCTTTTGCGGCTGCTTTCATCCTTCCATTCAGGTAGGCCAGTCCCTTGCATATGCATCGGGATAATCCGGGTGATGCCAGTCAGCAACTGAATAGTAAAAGCCAAGTTTCAAACCGCCTTCCCTGACGGCATCTGCAAACATCCTTACAATATCCTTCCCCGGGCCCATTTTTACCGAGTTGAAATCAGTGGTTTTTGTATCCCAGAGTGCAAACCCGTCATGGTGCCTTGCTGTCAATACCATATATTTCATGCCGGCTTCTTTTGCTACCCGTACCCATTCGTGCGGATTAAATTTTTCCGCTTTAAAATTATTTACATATTTACTGATATACTCGTCGTAAGGTATATTTTCCCTGTTCAGTACCCATTCTCCCCTTGCGGCAACCGAGTAGGCACCCCAGTGTATGAACATGCCAAATCTCGCCTGATTGAACCAAGAAAGATAATTATCCATAAATCCTCCTAGAAAAATTTTTATAAGGCAATAGGGTATCAGGATTTAATAATAAAGCGTACTTTTATTCTGATTATACACTCGGGTAATTCAAGGTAGAATGGAAAATAACAAAATGTTCAGGTGTGTTTTTTAAAACTATACAATAAACATAGGAATTTAATTTTTTGTTAACATAGGCTATAATAAGTAGTATGATACTGTAAAAAAAGGAAAACAGCAGGATTAAAAGCAGTAATATAAATATCTGGGTGAGTGAGGGGGTTATTATGGAGCAATACATCAGATTTCATACAAAGAAGGACTGGGAAAATCCGGATGTTATGTCCATAAACAGGGAACAGACACATGCCCCATGGGGTGCCTATGAAAATGCAGAACAAGCGGCTACATGCAACCGGACAATTTCAAAATGGGTGCAATCCCTGGACGGCACATGGAAATTTTCATACTATTCCAAGCCCGAATTGGTAGATCCATTCTGGAAAGATGAGTTTGACTCTTCAGCATGGGAGGATATCAAAGTTCCCGGAAACTGGGAAGTCCAGGGTTTTGGAAAACCTATCTATACTAATTTCGTGTACCCATGGGATTACTTCAGCAAGGGTAAACATATGATTTACCCCCACAATGAAGAAGGTGTGCGCGGTATTCCCAACCCGCCTTTTATTCCGGAAGAAAATCCTGTAGGTTGTTATCTGAGAAAATTCAATATCCCCAAAGAATGGCTTGACAGGGAAATTTTTATACATTTCAAGGGTGTCGAGACGGCATATTATCTCTGGATTAACGGGAAGGAAGTTGGGTATTCACAGGACAGCAAGCTGCCATCCGAATTTAATATAACCAATTTTATTAAGGAGGGCGAAAATACTGTTGCTGTCCAAGTAATGCGGTTTGCAGACAGTACATATCTGGAAGACCAGGATTATTGGCATCTTTCGGGCATTTACCGCTCCGTTTATCTTTATGCAAAGCCCAAAGCAAGGATAGTGGATTGGAAGATAGACGCTATACCGGACCTTCACTATCCATTCGGAATTGTTAAAGCTGATGTATCAATTAACCGGTTTAACGGATTTGCAAATTACCGGATCAAACTGGACATTCTTGATATGAACGACAGATTACTGGCAAGCGCAATATCAGGGATAAACCCCCAAGCCGCGTTCAGGGCATATGAGAAACCTACTTCGAATACAGCAAGATTTGAGATCAGGGTTGACAACATAGAGCACTGGACACCCGAGACACCTGTCCTGTACAAGGCTGTCATTACTCTTATTTCTCCTGAAAATAAAGATGTAGATTTTGAAAGCTGCAAAATAGGATTCAGAAAAATAGAAATCAGGAACGGCATAATTTTATTAAACGGAAAAAGACTCATTGTAAAAGGTGTAAACCGGCATGAACATGAAGCTTATGGAGGACGTACCGTAACAGAGGCACACATGATAGAGGAAATCAAGCTGATGAAAAAGCTTGGAATAAATTCCGTAAGAACATGCCACTATCCTGATGACCCTGTATGGTATGATCTGTGCGACGAATGGGGGTTATTGGTCGTTTGTGAATGTAATTTGGAAACCCACGGCGTAGAGGGAGGGTTAACACATGATCCTGCCTGGGGTACCAACTTTTTGGAAAGAACAATCAGAATGGTGCTGACACATAAAAATCATCCTTCCATATATTCCTGGTCATTGGGCAACGAAAGCGGAGTCGGAGCAAATCATGCTGCTATGGCAGGCTGGATAAAGGAATATGACCCTTCAAGGCTTTGCCAGTATGAATCGGGAGAACCAGGGAAGAACATTTCAGATGTAAGGTGCAATATGTATGCAACCCAGGACAAAATTATGCAAATGCTGACTGACATAGAAGATAACCGTCCTATTGTGCTGGTGGAATACCTGTACCAGATACGCAATGCAGGGGGCGGAATGTACAAGTTCGGTGAATTGGTGGAAAAATATTCGAGATTTCAAGGAGGATACATCTGGGATTGGCAGGATAAGTGCCTGGTGGCCAAAACAGTGGATGGAAAAGAATTTTTTGCCTACGGCGGAGATTTTAACGAAAGCATAGTAGACTGGACAATGCCTGCATTTATGACCAACAATGGCATTGTGCTGCCGGATCTGACTCCAAAACCGGTTGCACATGAGGCCAGGCAGGTGTATTGTCCCATAGTTTTCAGTGAAATCAGGCAAACCCACCAACACGACCATGCTGATCATACAGGGCAGTTTATCATAAAAAACCGCAATATGTTTTTGGACACAAAGCCTTACAAGGTGATATACTGCATCAGGGAAAACGGTTATCCGGTACAAACCGGCATATATGACCTCCCGTACCTGAAGGCCGGAGAAGAGATTTTTGCTGCATTTGACTGTGATTTTGAGAAGAAACCAAATGCAGAGTATCATGTTGAATTCTCCGTCCAATACGCAAGTGATACTCCTTTTGCACAGGAAGGATATGAATTGGGTTGTTATCAGTTCAGGCTCCATAGCGGTGCTTATTCATATACAGATTTTTCAGATTTTTCCTGTGGAAGTTTTAATAACGCAATGGATGAAAAAAGCCCTGAGCCTGCGCATTCCCCTTCAGTAGGCAAAAATCCTTGCCCTCAGCCAGATAAAAGGAAAATAACAACAGAGGACTGTGATGAAATCCTTAAAATCATGGCTCCGGGTTTCACGGCAACCTTCAATAAAAACACTGGCATTTTATCTTCTTTTGTAAAAAACGGAACAGACTACTTGGTTAAAGGGCCTGTAGAATGCTTTACAAGGCCGTTTACAGGTATCGATGCACAGGAAGGCTGGGGACGTTTTGGAGTATGGAAGATTTATGACAGCAGTAATACTTTATCTTCATTAAAGGAATTTTCGGTCACTACTTCAGGCAATACAAAAATTAAAGTTGAAACAGTACGGGAAGTAACCTTTATCGGCAGCCCTTATGGAATTGTCGTCTTAACAGGCTATGATATTGATTGTGAGGGCAAAATTATTGTCAGGGCGACGTACATGATAAACCAGTCATTGCTTGATCTTCCCAGAGTCGGTATGGAAATTGTTATTCCGGAAGGTTTTGAGAATCTTGAATATTATGGCCTCGGTCCTGTCGAAAATTACAGGGACAGAAAACAGGCTGCAAGGCTTGGGGTATTTAAAAGCCGTGTGGAAAAAGAGCATTTTCCCTTTATACCTCCTTCAGAGAACGGCGGGCATGAGGAAACACGCTGGCTTTCATTAAGCAGTGAAAATGGCAGAATGATAAAAATAGCATCGCCCATTCCCTTCCATTTTGATGTTCATCATAATACCATTGATGATTATAAGAATGCAAAGCATGAACACGAACTGGTAAGAAGGAAGGAAAGCTATCTGCATATAGATGTAGCTCACAGCGGTATAGGAAGCGACATGGGCTGGAGTACTTTTCTTCCTGAAAGCGAAAGGGTCAAAGCACAAAATTATATTATGGAATTTACTATTACTTTTGCATAAAAATGAGTACTAAAGCAATATTAATGTAGAAATGACATGTATGTGTTTAATCGAGTATGAGGTGGGTGTTTATTTCACCTACCGACCTCTAACACCACCATACGTACCGTTTGGTATACGGCGGTCCAGATAGGATTTAATGTACTAATAAGCACCTTCCGGTTATTGTCGGAAACCCTAATTCCTTTAACTTCTCATTGTTTAAAGCTGTTGTAAGTATGGGACTATTGGATATTCTCCAATAGCCTTTTATTGTGTTGGCATATCTCCACGCTTTTTGATTATCAATCCCAAGTCTAACAAGATTATCGTGCTTGGTCTTGATTCTCTTCCAGCGTTTCCAATAGCACATCCTTATCCTTCTTCTGAGCCATTCATCCAATTCCTTTGCCAGTTTCCCCATATCTGCAATTCCAAAGTAGTTCACCCATCCAGTAATAATCTGTTTGAGTTTCTCTATTCTCTCTTTTTCTCCCATTGCATTACTCCTGCCTGTGGCTGCTTTCAGTTTCGCCTTGAGTTTCTTCACAGACTTGGGGTGTACTCTTATTCCGGTTTCTCCCTTACTGCGATAGAATGAGAATCCAAGAAATTTAAGTTTCCATGGCCTATTCACAGCACTCTTTTCCCTGTTTACTTTGAGCTTTAATTCTTTTTCAAGAAACCTCGTGGTACTTGCCATTACCCTCTCTGCCGCTTTTCTGCTCTTGACATAGATATTGCAGTCATCCGCATAGCGGCAGAATTTTAATCCCCTTCTTGTGAATTCTTTGTCAGTTCATTCAGCATGACATTGCTTAGAAATAGCATTGGACTACGTTTTGTGTTGCAAATGCGTGGCACACCAAAAAAACAAAACCCCATGCTTTTGGCATGAGGTTTTGATAAATTTCTGGCAGAGACCTACTTTCCCGGGCCGTCTCCAGCCAAGTATCATCGGCACTGAGAAGCTTAACTTCCGTGTTCGGTATGG
>DULF01000109.1 GCA_012840535.1 Clostridiaceae bacterium | reverse complement strand
ATTGAAAATGTTCCGAATATAAGCGACATAATGGTGTTGAAGGATACTGTAACGCAACTGGGCGCTAAGATTGAGTTTGAAGATAATAATACAATTACTATAGATCCGAGGGGATTGCATTCGTATTCAGCCCCATATGAAATGGTTAAGTGCCTGAGGGCTTCTTATTATTTGCTGGGGGCGCTGCTTGGACGTTTTAAAAAAGCCGAAGTAGCCTCTCCGGGAGGCTGTGATTTTGGCTTCAGGCCTATTGACCAGCATATAAAAGGGTTTAAGGCATTGGGTGCCGAAGTTACGGTAGAGCACGGCATTGTAAGGGCTAAAGCGGACAAGCTTGCAGGAAACGAGATATACCTTGATGTGGTAAGCGTAGGGGCGACAATAAACCTGATGCTTGCGGCAGTTAAGGCTGAAGGTGTAACCACAATCGAGAACGCGGCTAAGGAACCCCATGTAGTTGACGTCGCTAATTTCCTTAATACCATGGGGGCAAATATAAAAGGCGCCGGTACGGATGTAATAAAAATCATAGGTGTGGACAGTCTGCCAGGGGGCGCCACCTATTCGATAATCCCCGACCAGATTGAGACAGGCACCTTTATGATTGCTGCTGCCGCAACAGGGGGAGACGTAACTGTAAGGAATGTTATACCCAAGCATATGGATTCGTTAACCGCAAAGCTGCTTGAGATGAATGTGAATGTGATAGAGGGCGAAGACTGGATAAGGGTTGTAGGCGGGAACAGGATAAAAAGGGCGAATATTAAGACGCTTCCGTATCCGGGGTTCCCGACGGATTTGCATCCGCCTATAGCCGTTTTGTTAAGCATAGCTGACGGTACAAGCACTATTACTGAGGGCATATGGGATTCGCGTTTCCAGTACGTGGATGAGCTGAAACGCATGGGGGCGCTGATTAAAGTTGACGGGAGAATAGCGGTAATAGAAGGCGTGAAGAAACTTACCGGCGCGCCCATAAAAGCCACCGATTTGAGGGCAGGCGCTGCAATGGTTATAGCAGGGCTTGTCGCCGAAGGGAAAACGGAAGTACATAACGTAAAATATATTGACAGGGGCTACGAAAAATTTGAGGAGAAATTAAGGGGAATTGGAGCGGATATTATAAGGGTGGAAATGTAGGAGCGGTCTTTGGCCGCCCGTTTAATGCTCAAGGAGGATAATTTGAAAATCACAATAGTTGCTGTTGGCAAACTGAAGGAAAAATACTTAAGAGAAGGTATCGCGGAATACAGCAAGCGCCTTTCAAGGTTTTGCGATTTACAAATCATCGAGGTCGCTGACGAACAGGCTCCTGACAACCTGAGCAGCGCACAGGAAGAACAGGTAAAGAAAAAGGAGGCCGGGAGAATATTAAAGAGAATAAGCAGCGGCTCACTTCTTATTGTGCTTGACGTAAAAGGGAAGAAACTTGATTCTGAAGCCTTTGCAGAAAAACTGCAGTCTTTTTTTCTTTCGGGGAATTCAAATATAACCTTTGTCATAGGAGGTTCTTTGGGTTTGGATGATGAGTTGGTCAGGAAGGCTGACTTTCGCCTGTCCCTGTCCGACATGACATTCCCGCATCAACTTGCAAGGCTCATCCTGCTTGAACAACTCTTCAGGGCATTTAAAATAATCAATGGGGAAGTTTATCATAAGTGAGATAAAGACAGTATTATCCTCATAACATAGTATAACATATGTTCTGAATATGATATAATAATATCAGGTGGTGATTTTATGAAAAAGTATAACTTTACTATTTTGATAGAAAAAGATGAAGATGGAGTGTATGTT
>DULF01000108.1 GCA_012840535.1 Clostridiaceae bacterium | reverse complement strand
GATTGGTTGTTTATATACTACATCGCATTCATTATTAACTTCTATCAAGACATTTTCATATTCTTTGCCAATAACCCAATCGGTGGCATTGTCAACCGCTGAAATAATTGCCGCTTCATCCTTTAACCTGTTCTCCTGCCCGAAATAGAAATAACCAAGTATTACTGCCATGCCAATTTCATCAGCCTTATTGAGAATCTTCTCAAGGCGGCGCATATAAGCTTCATCAAGGCTGCCATCTTCGAGGAAAGCTGAATTGTGCCAAGGCTGGTCCTGGGAATAGCCTTCAGGACTTCCCCCTTGCAAATTAATCGTAAAGCAAAGAACCCCATGTTCCTTCCACACAGGCATAGCCTCGACAAATTCCCTGGTATTTCTTTCAGCATCCCATTTTCCAGTATCTGGATACGCCCACCTTGTCACGGTCTCAGGATTTTTATCATCAAATATCCCCTGGACCATCCTGGTGTTAAACAGTAACCCCTCTATGGGAATACCATTCCATTTTCTTGATTTATATGTGTATTCCCCGTTAATCATGAACTTTCCGTCTGCAATATCAATAACCGTCTTGCCCATTGCCAGCACCCCCTTGTTTCATAAATTGAAACTGCTGATTTAAACATATTCTGCTATAGCCTTACTCATTATTTTCCAGAAGATATCATACTCGCTGTTTTTAACGCTGCAATCCGTGCCCAGGCGTACAAAAACCAGATTCCATTCAGGTACCACGCAGCACATATTATTGTTCAGACCTGACGCATAAAACGTACCCGGAGGAGCATGCTTCCAGTTGCGTTCACCGTTGGCCTTGGTCCCGTTTACCCACCAGTTGAAACCATATATGCCGCTTCCAAGGGCATGATTGGCATCACTATACATGGGCAGGTACGGCAATTCAGGTAAATCGGCAGGAACCTGCACAGAAGTTGCCTGTCTTATCCATTCTGCGCTGATTAACTGCTTTCCGTCCCAATTGCCCCTGTTCAGGAAAAGATGCCCAAGGCGGGCCATTCCTTCTGCTGTAATTGATACTCCAACTCCAATATTGTCTGTTCCGCCGTTTACCAAAATACCGTCAATAACTCCAAAATCCCTCCATTCCCAGTTCTTGATTCCGACAGGGTCTGCAATGCGGCGCCTGAATATATCCTTTAAGGGCTCTCCTGCAATACGGGTCAGCGCATATGCGAGTACATGCATTCCGTCATTATTGTAAAAGTATTTCTCTCCAGGCTTGTATAATGGCTTTGCAGGCACAAAAGGAGTTAAGCTTCCCGCGCCTCCAGGTGGATTTCCAACTGCGCAATAACCTGATGTCATTGTGGTAAGGTGTCTTAAAGTTACATCCGGATACATTTCTTCAAGAAAGGGAACATACTGTGCCGCCTTTGTATCGAGTGTACATTTGCCTTCATCGACCAGGAGTCCAAGTACCGTACTCGTAAAAGATTTTGATACCGACCACACAGTATGGAGATTGTCTGTTTCATCGCCTTTCCATATAACAAAACCGTTGCGGATTACCAGTGCCTGTCTGTTTCCCTGTTGGCCGGACACTCCGGCAAGGTAATCCATAGCCTCATTCAATTTTTTCGGGTTTACGCCCTGGCTTTCGGGAGATGCTTCCTTCCAGCTTTCTTTTGGAAACTCCATTTATCATCCAACCCCCTTCAAAACAAAGGAATATATCTGTTCCGGCAAATCCCGTTCAGCTTATAATATTGAAAAGATATACTTCATGCTTTCTGATGGGTTTCTTTGCCTGAAAAGCGCTTCTACTGCCGGTTCATCAAGTCTTTCGGATATTCTCATAAGCTTTATGGTGCACGAAGTTGCAGCACTGAACGTTTTTACCGTATCATTTTCCTTTGGGAAGATATCATAAGCAAACCAGTCGTCGTAACCGATTTTACGCAGGTAATAAAAGAACTCGATAAATTCCCAGAAATTATACGCTCCGGGTATCATATCCCAATCCCACAATTTATCGTTATCATTCAAGTGTACATAGAAGAGCTTGTTTTCTCTTGCCAGCATCACGGCTGCCTGGGACGGCCTCTCTCCCGCCTGGATGGAGTGTCCGATATCAAGGGTCACCCCTACATTCGGCATCCCCAGCCTCATGCAAAAAGCAAGCGCCTCACCTGCGTTCCCGATTAAACACCGGGCTCTTGGATCATTCAGTTTATATTCTATGCATATTTTTACGTCAGGCTTGTAAGATGCCGCTTCACCCAGTGTCTCCTCCATAAAGTCATACGCTTTGCCATAATCCATTTCAAACAGGTAGTCATGCCCTTCATTCAATGGACATGTTGTAATCCGGTTGCATCCTAATTTTTCCGCATAATCCATGGCTTTTTTCAAATCTTCCGTTACTTCGGCGCGTTCGTTTTTCAGTTGTGATGTAAAAGAACCTCTCATCCACCGGCCTGACCTGCGGGACCTGAAATTTACCGCGGATACACCAAGGCAGTATTTGGACAGTAAGTCAGAAGTCTTTTCAAAATTATCAAAATCCTGAGGATAACATAATTCAAGCCCGCTAATATTTTCAATCTTTGCAGCCATGCTGATTTTTTCTTCCAGAAGCCTTTCTTCCTGGTAGGTTATATACCTGTTTTTGACCGCTCCGAGAAACCCGGATATAACTGCCAGCTTGTTCATATCAGCACCACCCTTGTTATATATGTTAGAACTTTTCTATAAAAAGTTTTCTCTCAAAAAACGCAGAGATGCCTTCAAATCACCTGAAAAATTTCTGGTATAAGCTTCAATGCTTACCCGTCCGTCATACCCGGTCTTTTTCAAAGCATCAATAAAAGGAAGATAAGGCTGCTCTTTGATGTCCTTCGGAAATTTCCTGTTCTCAACATTTGCAAAATGTACATGACTTATGTAATCTCCCATACTTAGCAAAATTTCAGGTTTTTCATTTTCCAGGGAAAAATGATAGTAGTCAACAAGCAGCATTACATTATCTTTATTGACTTGTTTTAAAAGGCGCAGCCCCTCTTCAAGTGAGTTAATTATGTTACTTTCGCCTTTGTTAAGGCATTCTATCACCAGCGTAATTCCATACTGTCCGGCTTCCGGAGCGGCAAGATTAAGAAAATCAACGAGCTGTTCAAAAGCCTTTTCTTTAGGGAAACCGTCAGGTACGTTTCTGGCGCCTGCACTCCCGAACACAACAATTTCTGTCTCAAGTTCAGCAGCCCTTTTCAGCGCCTTCCTTACATAATGCATAACTGAATCCATGTTCACGTTTTCGCCTGTAAGCCTTACTTCACCGGGAACGAAATTATTGCACGCTTCACATTTAAGTCCGCTTGCTTCGATGCGCTTTCTCAATTCTAAAAACCTGGTGCGGGTCAGTTCAGCCATATGGGAAAGTGAAAGCTCAATGTAATCATAACCCGCCTTGCTCAATGTTTCTATTATTTCAATGCCAATCGGGTCCTTACCGGGTGAAATCATGCATCCGCAACATCCGAACCTCACAAAGCCACCCCCTGTTTTCCCTGTGCGATTATATGTGTTTAACACCATCATCCGGCAGCAATTTATAAAAATGTTTTGGTAAGTTTTTATCACTTCACCGGCATAATCTCAAATAAACAAACCAATCATTGCTGTCAGGTGAAGTCAGACCAGAACCCGTACATGTATATCCACTCAGAATCCTTTCTGAAGTATCGCGTGCATTTATCCATTCAACGCTGTAATTTCCATTTGCCACAGAAATATTTACAGTGCCTCCGTTTTCAAGATACACCAGGTATTGAACTCCCGGCTCTGCAAGGCAGTAGCCATTATCCGCCAGATGCGGACACGGACTTAGCCTGTAAAATGGAATAGTCTCAAAAAAATCCCATACTTTTTTTACAATATCATGGCGGAGCTGAACCCTATCTTCCAGCTTGAGAGTTCCGCTGAAGCCTGAAGATGAATCCCCGTTCATATCAGCAAAATTAAGTGCTGCAGCCGACATCATTATCACAATGGCATTTTTTCTGATGTCCTCTTCAGTGTACTCCGGATGGCCTATCACATTCCCGGGCCAAAGCGTTTCCTGGGCAAACAGCGGTTTTAACCGGGAATGGTTTGCCAGAAGGCCTTTATACAATAAAGACCGGTCCACTGTTTTAGGTCCTTGCAGAGTAGAAAATGTTGTAAATTCTTCATCCTTATATTCATCATCCCCAGGCTGGTTGTGTACGCTAATAAGGTGTCCAAAAACGTTGAGCTTCTTTATTATCATTCCCAGGCGCCTGACTTCTTCCTTTGTCATGTAAGGATTGGTATCATGGACAGGCTCAGGGCCGGCAACATTAAAAACTATATTCCAGTAAGAGCTTAAACGTGCCAACGTATACTTAATATAATTTATTTGATCATTGTGGTTTGTCGGGTAAAGTGACGCCCTTCCAAAAAATCCTGCAAACGGAAAGACCATTATATTTTCTTTTGCAAGCTCGTCTAAGATTTTTTCCATTTTTCTGTATTCGTTTGCGTTTAGAGGCCACAGTTCAGGAGTTTTCCAACCTAACCCCCTGCCGGCTTGCCTTCTGTTCAGGTAATGGCTTGCAATGGAAAACATGTTATATCCCTGTTTCCTAGCCCATTTAATAAACTTCCTGCGTTCAGAGTCAGGCCAGTTTTCTGCAAAAAAACGGTCTCCCACATGAAAGCTGCGGATCAATACGTGTTTGCCGCCTTTAAAGCCGAACCATAACGGGTTAGTTTCGTCCCTGGATATCATTTCCGGTATATCAGAGCTGATACATTCAAATGAGTCGCTGAAACATCCGGCTCCGTCGGAAAAAGCAGCCTCAAATTTCCACGGTCCAATCATATCTGGCATGCAACGAATTTTCCACACGTCGTCACCGTCATAAAAGCCCCAGAAATGTATCTTGCTATTATCGGGCCTTGTTAAAAACAACATTAAGCCCAACATCGGTATAAGGATCCCTGTACTTCCTTCGATTGCGTATTGTGGCTTCAAAACGGTCCCATTGGCCGACTTCCGTTTTTTCAATCTGTTTATTGCTTTCCACCACGGCAAACCAGCTCCTTAAGATAATTAACGCTTTTTTCAACCTGTGCCCTTTCCCAATCCAGGATTTCTCTTTCAGACTGTTTTTCATTCCTGCGGACTGTCATCTCCATAATTATTGAAGCATCAGGATTACAGGCCATTACAGCGTCCAAAAGTTTCCCGGTTTTAAGCCAACCTTCTCCAAGCGGCACTCCTGTTATAAAGTAACCTGCTTCCACCTTTTTCACAATGTAATCCTTCAGATGGATCGATAAAATATACGGCTTAAATTTTTCAAAGGTTTCCCATGGTGATTCGATGAAACCCAGGCTGTTTGTGGTGTCCAGGATTAATCCCACCTGCTTGTCTCCAATATCTTCAATCAGCTCCACAAGTTCTGTTGAACAAAGGTCAAAATGGTTCTCAATTCCCACAATAACTTTTTGTTTTTTAAATTTAGGCAGCATTTCCTTTAAAACCTTTGAAGCCTCATCTTTTAAGTTGTTTGAATTATTGTGGGAAAGTAAATTTTTGCTGCCGATTACAACCCGTATGAAATTTGATTGCAGTTGTCCGGCTATATAAAGGTGCCGGAGCAGATTTTCACGGGTAAGGCCGCTCATTCCCAGTTCAATGGTAAGTCCCAGTTCCATGGCCTTTTCCCTTACCAGGAGCAGTTCTTCGGCACTTAAGGATGAATAATTGAAGTTCTCACAGAGTTGAACTCTTTTAAACCCCAATCGGTGGGACTCGCTCAGAAAATCAAATATATTCATTGGTTTTTCCGGCCTGAAATCCCCAAAGCCTATT
>DULF01000107.1 GCA_012840535.1 Clostridiaceae bacterium | reverse complement strand
CTGGCTTGTGGTTCTTTTGCTTACCGGGCGTTTTATGATGAGCCGGGCACTCAGAAGAGTCATTGTGCAGGGAGGTTAAATAATGCGGCTTTATATGAAGTTTTTCTCAATGCATTTAAAAAGCCACATGCAGTATAAATTATCTTTTTTCCTGACATTGCTTGGGCAGTTTATTGTGTCATTTACAGTATTCGTCAGTTTGTATTTTATGTTTCTGCGGTTTAATTCAGTTGAGGGTTTTGTGTTTGAGCAGACGCTTCTATGCTTCGCTGTGGTGCTGATGGCGTTTTCAATCGCGGAAACATTTGGGCGCGGATTCGATTTGTTTCCACACATGCTCGGTAACGGTGAGTTTGACAGGGTTCTTGTAAGACCAAAGAATATAATTTTTCAAGTCCTGGCGTCAAAGATGGATTTCACACTGCTTGGCAGATTGTTTCAATCTGTCCTGATATTCTGCTATGCAATTCCTAACAGCGGCGTTATGTGGACCTGGGATAAAGTATTAACCCTTTTCCTGATGGTTGGCTGCGGCAGTTTGATATTCTTCAGCTTGTTCCTTATATATGCGGGATTTTCGTTTTTCACAGTCGAGGGTTTGGAATTTATGAATATCTTTACAGACGGCGGCCGGGAGTTTGGGCGTTATCCCTTTTCAATATATGGTAAGAATGTTTTGATGTTTCTTACATTTGTAGTTCCGCTGGCACTGTTTCAGTATTATCCCCTTCTGTACCTGCTGGACAGGGAGCAAAATGTATTTTTTATGTTTATTCCTCTTATTGGATTATTGTTTCTGGTGCCAAGCTATGCTTTTTTCAGAATAGGGCTCAGGCATTATAAATCAACGGGATCATGATAAACATAAGCCCGTACAGTGCCAATTGTTGACAATCAAATACCCTGGTGATAGAATAGCATTTGATGTTTTTGTCAGTGAGGTAAGTTGTTATTACATGTGGTTTATTTACAGTCTCACTAAGTAAAAAATGGAGATGAAATATAATGCAGTTATTGGTAATTGTACTTAACAAGGTTGAAAAACTTGACAGCTTACTTGAAAAATTAATGGAAAAAGGAATTGGGGGCGCAACTATACTGAGTAGTACAGGCATGGCAAGGGAACTTGCAAAACACATCGAAGATTATCCCATATTCGGATCTATTCGCTTTCTTATAAATCCTGACCGTAAAGAGAGCAAGACCATTTTTATGGTGCTTAAAGATGAGCAGGTTGATCTGGTAAAAAAAGTGGTAAGAGAAGTAGTTGGTGATTTGTCCCAACCGGACACGGCAATAATGTTCACATTACCGGTACTTTCCGCTGAGGGGGTCGGCTTCTAACGATGACAACAACAATTACATTATTATATTTAGCGCTGATGCTTTTTTCAGGGCTTATTTCAGGTCGTGCCGTCAAGCAGGTAAAACTTCCGAATGTTACAGGTTATTTAATTGCGGGACTGCTTATCGGTCCATATTGTTTAAAACTTATTCCTTTGGAGACTGTTGTAAAATTTGAACTTATTTCCGAAATGGCTCTTGCCTTTATAGCTTTTACCATTGGTGCAGAGTTTAAATTTTCTTACCTGAAGAGAATGGGAATAACACCTGTAATAATTGCCATATTTGAAGCTTTGATTGCTTCTGTATTTGTAACTGCAGTATTGGCCATTTTTGGCTTCGGAGTTGAAATATCTCTGCTCCTTGGTGCTATTGCATCAGCTACAGCACCGGCAGCTACTATCATGGTAGTAAAACAGTATAAAGCAAGAGGACCTGTAACTGAGACCCTGTTAAGCGTGGTTGCGCTGGACGATGCTGTGGCGCTGATTGCTTTTGGTGTATCCATGGCGATAGTTAATATGTTGAAGAACCCCGGACAAAGTCCGGGCATAATGTCAATAATTTCACCTGTAATAGAAATTGCAGGTTCGGTTATATTGGGCATTATACTTGGGTTGCTTTTCAATGTTCCGTTGCGTTTTTTCAAGAAAGACTCCAACAGATTGATAATAAGCACAGGATTTATTTTTTTGGGTTCAGCCCTTGCCTCTTTACTGGAATTGTCTCCATTGCTGCTGTGCATGTGTATGGGCGCAACGCTTGTTAACGTAAGCGATGCATCTGATTCTATTTTCAGGATTGTGGACAGTGTTACGGCACCCATATTCTTAATGTTTTTTGTCGTTTCAGGGGCTGAACTTGATATTACCATATTACCGAAAGTAGGATTAATCGGTATCCTTTATATTATCTTCAGAGTTGCGGGGAAAGTTTTTGGAGCTTCAATTGGTGCTGTTATTATGAAAGCTCCGTCAACGGTAAAAAAATATATTGGTTTTACTTTAGTACCACAGGCCGGTGTAGCCATAGGTCTTTCCCTTATAGCTTCGAGGGCTCTCCCGGAGTTTGGTCAGACAATAAGGGCTGTGGTTTTAAGCGCTACCCTGATTTATGAGTTGACTGGTCCTGCTTTTACAAAAATAGGGTTGCAGAAAGCCGGGGAAATTAAAATTTAAAGATTAATCCGGTTATAATTATAATAATTGATGGCAGGGACTATTATTGAGTTGATTATGTTCCATGCCGAGATAATTTTTTTGCATATTGTTGATTGTTTGAAACGAGGATGAAGTTGAATGAAGGAACTGTGGCAGCTTTTTATTATTTTTTGCCGTATAGGTGGCTTTACATTTGGGGGCGGGTATGCGATGCTCCCTATGATACAGAAAGAGATAGTGGAAAAAAGAAACTGGGCTACAGATGAGGAAATACTTGATTATTATGCAATTGGACAGTCTACGCCAGGGATAATTGCTGTAAACACGGCAACTTTCATAGGATATAAACGTAAAGGGATAATAGGTGCGATTGTGGCAACGGCTGGAATGGTATTTCCTTCGTTGGTTATAATTACACTGATAGCGGCGTTTTTCAGAAATTTCCAGGATTATGCCATTGTAAAACATGCATTTTCCGGCATAAGAGTAGCTGTGGCAGTTCTTATACTAAATGCTATTATAAAAATGTGGAAGAATTCGGTGAAGGACTGGAAAGGTATAACTGTATTTTGTGTGGCTTTTGCCGTTACGGCTTTTACAAATATTTCACCGGTTATTGTTATAGTTGCATCAGCAGCTTTCGGTATAATTATCAATATTAAAAGGATTGAAGCAAAATGATATACATCCTTTTGTTTTTTGAGTTTTTCAAAATCGGCCTGTTTGCGGTAGGCGGAGGTCTGGCTACTATACCGTTTCTCCAGGACCTTTCCGATAAAACCGATTGGTTTACTTCACAGGAGCTCGTTGATATGATTGCAGTTTCCGAATCCACACCGGGGCCTATCGGGATAAACATGGCAACCTATGTGGGCTTTAAAACAGCAGGGATACCTGGAGGGGCAATCGCTGTCGCAGGTATTGTCGCACCGTCAATAATAGTAATAGTGCTGATTGCGCATTACTACATGAAGTTTAGTGAAAAACCCCTTGTAAAGTCTGCATTCTACGGGCTAAGGCCTGCTGTTGTCGGATTAATAGGAGCTGCGGGATTTGAAGTTGTAAAAATATCACTATTTAATATCAATAAATTCTTTGAAACAAAAGCTGTTACGGATCTGATTAATATTAAGTCTCTCACTTTATTTGCAGTTATTTTATATTTTTCTAACAAATATAAAAAGCATCCGATAGTTTATATTGCATTTGCGGCAATAGCCGGTATATTGTTCAAGTTTTAAAAGTATAATGTTCTGGTTTTAAAATAATAATCGGAAAAATATATTTAGGGTGCTTGGTATAAAAAAGCCTTGGATTTATTCCAGGGCTTTTTTGTCAGGAAATTTTTGCATATGATATAGGAATAAAGTTTCATAATTTAATAAATTTATAAATAATACATATATTTGGAAAAAATGGGAAATATATTATTATAAGTTATATCAATAGTATAAATTTAGTCATTGTGCCATTAATACTGGTCAATGAAATAATTTTAAGGAGGTGTATTATGAAAAGGTGGACAGCTTGGATGCTGATAGTTCTGCTTTTTATTTCTTTGGTTCCAATGAGGGCAGCTGCTGAAAACACAGTAAACATACAAAATGAAATTTATTCAAAAGATCCAAAGAACTTTACACCAAATGGCGTACTGGAAATCTCGATCGAAAAGGACGGCGAATGGAAGAAAGCAGGAGAATTGGAATATGACAGGTTTTTAAGATCAGGAAATCTCGACTTAAATCCCTGGATTTCAGATAATTCTTCTGTAAAGATCCGCATAGTTAAGAACGGAGGCGGGGCGGCACATATTGATTCACTTATCCTAGGGGGATCATCTCCTGATTTTGTAAACGGAGAAGATGGCTTACCGGTTGATAAACTGTCAGCTGATGATTTTGATGTTATTCCGGTTGATACAGATGGTATTGTAGTAAGTTTTAACTCAGTAAGCGGAAATAAGATACTTAATGTAACTGCCAGGATTGAAGAAACCGTAATCAGTAAAATTCCCTTCCGGTTCCCCAGTGCAAACAATTATAAGGACATCAATGTTAACTCATTTTTTTATTCCTATAAAATCAATTCTGAAAGGTATAGCCTTACAATAGACGGAATTCCGGATGAGGTAAAAAACAAAAAGCCTTTCTTTATGGAATATTGCGTGCCGGGTTCCGGGCATCCGCAGGGGTATACATATGGATGGGTATCGAATGATGACAGTTACCTGTATATATCTTTGGATTTTACTCCTGATAATACCTTTGATGGGAATTTGGACTATGCAAAAGGTCTATATTAAAACAGCAAAAGATATTAAAGAATACAAAGTATCTGCCAATGAGAATAAATGGGGCCAGACTGCATTTATTTACACTGATAAGGTGGAATACCAGCACAAAACATATGAATTCAAAATTCCGTTATCTGAACTGGACATAGATATTTTTAACTCCGGGACAGATAATATTTCCCTGATCATTGAGGCTTATGGAACTGCTAGTCTCTCACGCTACTATCTGAGAAGTCCATGTGCTTCCTTTGATCCCGTGCAGGATAATTATTTTATTACCTATTCCAAGGATATTGAATATGGTTGGGAGTTTACCGCAAATTCAAATATAGAATACTGGCCGTCATATATGGGACGGTATGGGAGATTTTATAATGAAAATGGATATCCGATATCCGGGGAAAAATTAATATCTGACTGTTATTATTTCTATAACTTAGAGAAACTTTCAAGCGTATATTGGAAAGCAGGCAATGAGGAAGAAGAGAATGGATATTTTGCAGTATGGATTGATGAAATAAATGTTGAAGGAAAAGGCTACAAATTCTGCGTGCTTGGGCAAAAGATTAATTCTGACGGAAGCCTTAATGGGTCCAAATTGATAATTTCAAGCGGAGATTGCGATGTTTTAATTTATGCTCCCCGTGTGGCATATGACAGCAAAAACAATGTATTCCTTGTAGTATGGGTTGAAGACATCGAGGAAGGGTATCAGATACACCCCATTTTATGCGGACGTTTTATCAATGCAAATAATGGTGAGATGTCTAGTATTTTTACCATAGGTAGTAGTGATGAAGATGAAAAAGACTACAAGTATTACCCTGATTTGGCGTTTGATGAAAAAAGCGGCTGTTTTCTTGTTGTATGGTATGAAAATGATTATTTCACATCAGAAGGCTATTATCAGGGCACAAATATTTATGGCCAACTTGTAGATTATACTGCAGTAGGTAAAACCATAGGTGATAAATTCGTTATCGGTAGCAGTGAAAAAGATGATGTATTCAAGCTGTACCCCTCAGTTGCCGGTGATGGAAATGGGAACTTCCTTGTTGTATGGCAGGCCGATTCAGGTGATGAGGAATACGGCAAAATATTTGGCGCATATGTAAGTATTATAGACATTACGGGTAATCCAGTTGCTGTTACTACCGTGGAAACTGTGGTTGGTGAAACTAATGGCGTAGATTTTGATTATTGTGCAATGCCGGCTGTCGCATATGGGAGCGGATATTTTTTAGTTGTATGGGAAGAGCATGTGTTTATTAATGATATGCCGGAAATTGCCATATTCTATCAACTTATTGACGCTTCTGAAAGAAAACCGGCAGGTACAAAAACAAAGCTTACTGAATCGGACAAGAATGAGTATAATCCCTGTATAGCTTACAACTCAAACAATCCCAGTTTCCTGGTTGCATTTGAAGAGATAGAACGGGAAATGCTTGAATTTACCGGAAGTGGTGGATGTGATCCTGAGATATATAGTAATATCGGCACAAAAGTTATTTTCCTGACCGTCGAACCAGAACAACCCAGGCTGGTATTTGATCCCGATATATATAATGTAAAAGTCGGAGAATCAAAGCAAGCTTGTGTAAAGCTGCTAAATTATGATGTCGATGATGATGGCGTTCCTGATGAAACAATAGTTACTGATGAAGTCTATTATTGGGTCGACGACCCTGAACTTGCAGCGGTTGATGAAAATGGTTTAATCACGGGACTGAAAGAAGGTACGACAACTGTCTATGCTGGATTCCCACCAATTGCAGAACTCATGCCGGCTGGTGTAAATGGGGACCAGAGTGAAATTTGGCCGGGAGATATACCCCCTGCCAGTGCAACAATAAACGTAACTGCAAAAGTAATACCTCCACCAATAATAACACCGGTAAGAACTCCTATTGGAGAAATAATTGTAGATGATAAGGTTGTTCAGACAATATACAGGGAAGACGTAAAAGATGAAAACGGCACCTTTGTTTTTAAAACTTCAGAAGTTGGGAACAATGCGAAATTGTGGCTCAGAGGAAGTTTCTTTGATGAGATCAGGGAAAAGTATCCCGAAGGATTATTGGTATTTGAATGGGATTTGGCTTCCTATCAACTTCCTCTGAAATGTGTAGATGTTAAGGAAATAATAAAAGAATTAAATACAACCATGTGGAACAGCAAGGTATTTATACTGATTGAAAAAGTTATGGATAAAGACATTCTGTCTGAAGTTGGCAAAGCTGCTGAGGATTTAGGAGCAAGCATACTATGCGGCACTTTTGATTTCAGAGTCGGAGTCGATTCAGATTCTGGCGGAAGCAAATATATAAATGCCTATGACTGTTATGTGACACGAACTATAAATAAACTTGACAAAATTGACCCTTACAGCACTACGGCAATGAAATACATTGACAATTCCAAGGTACTAACTTTCGCGCCATCCATATTTGAGAAGTCGGGAGACGGCAACAAAGCAATTATAAAATATCGCGGCAACGGGAAGTTTACAGTAATTTACTTGTGTTTAACCTTTGAAGACATTCAGAATCATTGGTCCAGGAAAAACGTTGAAAAACTTGCTACAAGGCAAATTGTTTTCGGAAAGGGAAACGGTAACTATCATCCTGATGAGTATGTCACAAGAGCCGAATTTGCAGTTATGATAACCAGAGCATTAGGAATTACGGAAGAAGAGGGCACAGAGGACTTTGAAGATGTTAACGATGAATGGTTTGCAGAAGATATAAGAACAGCCTTTAAAGCAGGCCTGATCAATGGTTCAGGTGATGGAAGATTTTATCCTCAGAAATATATTCTGAGGCAGGATATGGCAATTATGATTTACAACGCTTTGACTTTCGTAGGAATAGATGTAGAAATAGAAGATGTAGAGGCTTGCCTGTCAAAGTTCAGTGATGCTGAAATGATTGATGATTATGCAAAACATGCTGCTGCGGTCTGTACTAATACAGGCATAATTATAGGTAGAGATAAAGGGGACTTTGATCCACATGCCAACGCTACGCGAGCTGAAGCTGCAGCAATAATAGAAAGAATGTTGCAGTACTTGAAATTTATAAATTAATAATGAATTGCGAAAATAGCTCCTGAAAAATATTCAGCAGCCCGGATTGCAGGTAAAAGCGGTTGTGGTTTATGCCATGGCCGCTTTTTTAAAGACGGATTTTTTTGGAGATAATTCAATTATATATATTGACATTCCCATGTCTTTACCGTATAATTTCGAGTTGACAATTTATTTAATATAAAAAGGAAGTGATGTTAGGGTTGGCAAATAAGCTGAAATTATACGGCTTTAACAACCTCACAAAAACACTTAGCTTCAACATTTATGATGTATGTTATGCAGAAGATGAGCGGGATCAAAAGGATTATATCGCGTACATTGACGAGCAATACAATTCCGAAAGATTGACAAAAATCCTGTGCGATGTGACAAATATAATAGGTGCACACGTTCTCAACATTTCAAAGCAGGACTATGACCCTCAGGGAGCAAGTGTTACGCTGTTGATAGCTGAAACAGCTTTGCCACCCGAGCAAATAGATAAGTCATGCAATCGTGGTGAATTTGCATTTTTAAAAAACCGTGATGTAATTGTGGGACATCTTGATAAAAGTCACGTCACAGTTCATACTTATCCGGAATACCATCCGGACAACGCTATTGCAACTTTTCGTGTAGATATTGATGTATCTACATGTGGCACAATTTCACCACTTAATGCTCTTGATTACCTTATCGACAGTTTTGACTCCGACATAATAACCATAGACTACCGTGTCAGAGGATTTACCAGGGACGTTAACGGGAAAAAGTGCTTTATAGATCACGAGATAACATCTATACAAGATTATATAGACGAAGAAACCCTGAAAAAATATGATGCGCTTGATATTAATGTATATCAGGCGAATATTTTCCACACAAAAATGCTGATAAAAGAAATAGAACTGCAGAATTATCTTTTCAACAAGGATGTATATGAATTGCCGCCAAAGCACAGACTTGCGATTATAGAGAGCCTCCGTAAAGAGATGATTGAGATATTTAGCGGCATGAATGTCTATTGATTGTGAAGGGCGGTGTAAAATGGGGGAACTTTCACAATCGAGAGCTCCTATTTATGAGGCTCTTTTGGAATATAAATCGCGAAGGATTGTGCCTTTTGATGTGCCTGGGCACAAACAGGGAAGAGGAAATCCTGAGCTTAGGGAATTTCTCGGTGAAAAGTGCCTTTCTGTTGATGTAAACTCAATGAAGCCTTTGGATAATTTGTGCCATCCAGTTTCTGTAATCAGTGAAGCCGAGAAGCTCGCTGCAGAAGCCTTTGGCGCAAGCCATGCCTTTTTTATGGTAAATGGGACTACATCGGCTGTCCAGGCAATGATTCTGAGCGTTTGCAAACAGGGAGACAAAATAATCATGCCAAGAAATGTGCACCGTAGCGCTATTAATGCCCTGATTTTAAGCGGTGCAATTCCGGTCTATGTAAATCCCGGCTTGAACAAGAGGCTTGGAATACCCCTTGGAATGTCCATTGCCGATGTCAGAAAGGCCATCATGGAGAATCCGGATGCAAAGGCGGTATTTGTCAATAACCCTACCTATTATGGGGTGTGCTCTGATTTAAAAACAATAACGGAACTTGCGCATGAAGCCAATATGGCAGTACTGGTCGATGAGGCTCATGGCACTCATTTTTATTTTGGAGACGGCATGCCTGTTGCAGCCATGAAGGCAGGAGCGGACATGGCAGCGGTAAGTATGCATAAAACAGGCGGGTCTTTGACACAAAGTTCAATTTTGTTAATTGGCGAAAGGCTTAATGCCGGGTATGTAAGGCAGATTATAAATCTGACCCAGACAACAAGCGGGTCATATCTTTTAATGTCTTCTCTTGATATTTCAAGACGGAACCTAGCGCTTAGAGGAAAAGAAATATTTGAAAGGGTAAGCCGCCTTGCACAGTATGCCAGGGAGGAAATTAACAAAATCGGGGGCTACTATGCTTTTTCAACGGAACTTATAAACGGTGATGATTTTTTTAATTTTGACCGGACAAAGCTATCTATCCATACCAGGGACATTGGGCTTGCCGGTGTTGAGGTTTATGATATACTACGGGATGAGTACGGAATACAAATTGAGTTTGGGGACGTTGGAAATATTCTTGCAATAATTTCGGTAGGTGACAGGGAACTTGCACTGGAGAGGCTTGTATCTGCACTTTCTGAGATAAAGCGCCTTTACTCCAGAGATAAAACAGGAATGCTGGAATACGAATACATTGATCCTGTTGTGGTTTTGACACCGAAACAGGCATTTTACAGCAGCAAGAGATCTATACCGATAGAAGAGAGCGAAGGGCAAGTATGCGCGGAGTTTGTAATGTGCTATCCGCCAGGAATACCGGTACTTGCGCCGGGAGAGAAAATTACACGGGAAGCGCTTGAATATATATTCTATGCTAAAGAAAAGGGAAGTTTCCTTACAGGAACAGAAGACATGAAAATAGAAAAAATAAACATTGTGGAGGAATAGTCTTATGGAATTGGAATTGTGGTATACAGAACAGCATACTAAAAATGTGCGTTTTGAGATAAAAGTCAATAAACATTTGTACTCCGGGCAGAGTGAGTTCCAGAGGATTGATGTTTTTGAGTCGAAGGAATTTGGCAGATTTCTGACTTTGGATGGCCTTATGATGGTTACCGAAAAGGATGAATTTATTTATCATGATATGATTGTGCATGTGCCCATGGCGACAAATCCTTCCATTAAAAATGTGCTTGTTATTGGCGGAGGGGATGGTGGTACAGTACGTGAACTGACCAGATACTCTTCTGTTGAAAAAATTGACATGGTTGAAATAGACAAACTGGTTGTTGATGTTTGCAGGGAGTATCTTCCGCAAACAGCCTGCAAGCTTGATGATGAAAGAGTGCGCCTTTATTTTGAGGACGGGCTAAAGTTTGTCCGCAGAAAGGAAAATGAATACGACCTTATCATAGTAGACTCGACCGACCCTTTCGGACCGGGGGAAGGCCTTTTTACTAAGGAATTTTACGGCAATTGCTTTAAGGCATTGAAAGACAACGGAATTCTTGTTAATCAGCACGAAAACCCATATTATAGCGAGTATGCAAAATCCATGAAGCGGGCCCATGTGCGCATACGGGAATTTTTCCCAATTTGCAAAGTGTATCAGGCACATATTCCGACTTATCCGTCAGGCCACTGGCTTTTCGGCTTTGCGTCAAAGGTATTTGACCCTGTTCGTGATATCAATGCAGAGGCCTGGAACAGTCTGGGTTTAAAAACCAAGTACTATAACACTGATATTCACGTAGGAAGCTTTGCATTGCCGAATTACGTAAAGGAACTCCTGGAGAGTAGAGATTAGACGTGACACCCCTCGAAGAGGAGTGTCACTCAACCTTGAACGGGACACTCCTTGACGTTTAGTCTTTCGGCAGGAAAAGAGTGTCCCTTGACCTTACACCACAAAAACCATTTTGCCTATTTTTGCGGTTATGGGCTTTGACCATAACCATTTGTTTGTTGCGGTAACATCAAAGAAATATAACGCCCCGTTAGATGGGTCAGCTCCGTGAAGCGCCTCATAAGCCGCATTTTTGGCTGACTGTGTTGCGGGCATGTTAATCCGGCCGTTTAGCACGGGAGTGAACTGGTAGTATCCGCCGGACACTTCATAAATTACTCCGCTGATTGTATTAGGAAAACGAGGATCTTTTACCCTGTTTACAATAACAGCGCCCACTGCGACCTGAGCTTGATATGGCTCACCTTCAGCTTCAGCTGTTATCAATCTTGCCAGAAGATCGAATTCATATGAACTGTATGGTATAACAGCCTTATTCGACGTTCCGGACTGATTTCCACCGGTCGAAGAGGCATTAGGTATCAAAAGCTTCTGGCCAGGGAAAATCAGATCATCCCATTTGTTGTTTGTAGCTCGCAGCGCCGAAAGCGATATATTGTGGCTTTTGCTGATTAAAAACAGTGTATCGCCGCTTTTTACTGTATAAACTTTTGCAGGTACGTCCAATACCTGTCCTGGATAAATTGTGTCACTTGTAAGCTTGTTGATTTGCTTAATGTAACTTACCGTTGTATTGAACTTGTTGCTGATTTTGTATAGAGAATCCCCGCTGACTACTGTGTAGCTTGCTGCGAAAGCTGCCTGTGAAAAAAATAATACCGTTAAAGGCAATACTAATAAATAAGCTTTAATTTTTTTAAAATTAAACCTCAACATAATACATTCCCCCTTTAGCCTCCGGGGTTAGTTGACGGGTTCGGGATGAGGAATCCCTACTCCTGTTATTATGGAGATTCACCCCTGGAAATTCATCCCCCGTACTCCCTTGCGGGAGATTCGGCTTTTTTTGTCGCATGCTATTATAACAACGATTAATGTTTAAATCTACCTGAAATAAATGGTAATAACCCCATTAAACATTATTTTAAAAATCAGTAGGATTTTTTTATTATTTGGAGAATCTATTATAGAAAAAAGAATTAAAAAGATTTTCTGCGGGGTGTAATTATATGGAAAAAGATTTTTGCGAAAATTTGAACAATATGCTCGATAAATTAAGCAGCAAGGCGGAAAAGTGCAGCTATATTGATCCTGAGTTATATAAAAAATATGATGTAAAAAGAGGGCTTCGCGATATAAGTGGCAGGGGAGTGCTTGCCGGATTGACTGAAATTGGTGAAGTTCATTCATATATTATTGATGAGAACGAAATGATTCCGGTACCAGGTAAATTGTTTTATAGAGGAATTGATATAGAAGATATTGTGAAAGGTTTTCTGGATGATGGACGTCCTGGTTTTGAAGAGACTTGCTATTTACTTCTGTTCGGGGAGCTTCCGGACAGAAATGCTTTGGAGAGTTTCGGACAAATGCTTGCAAGCTACAGAAGTCTGCCGAAAAGTTTTGTTCGCGACATAATTATGAAGGCGCCCAGCAAAGATATGATGAATGTGTTGTCAAGAAGTGTATTAGCCCTGTACAGTTACGACGATAAAGCTGACGACATCTCAGTAAAAAATGTATTGAGACAGTGCCTGCAATTGATTGCAAGCTTTCCCTTACTTGCGGTCTATGGCTACCAGGCTTATGCACATTATCATAAAGGAAAAAGCCTTTTCATACATAGCCCGAGAGCAGATTTGAGCACTGCGGAAAATATTCTGCACATGTTAAGACCCGACAGTACATTTACAAAACTGGAAGCAACATTGCTTGACCTTGCTCTTGTGCTCCATGCTGAGCACGGCGGCGGCAACAACTCAACCTTTACAACTCATGTAGTTACATCATCAGGAACTGACACGTATTCAGTAATTTCTGCAGCGTTAGGTTCCCTTAAAGGACCCAGACACGGCGGGGCGAATATTAAAGTTGTCCAGATGTTCGAAGATATAAAAGAAAATGTGAAAGACTGGAATGATGAAGAAGAAATAGCAAACTATCTGCATAAAATCCTCAACAAGCAAGCTTTTGACCGTAGCGGGCTGATTTATGGAATAGGGCATGCCGTATACTCGATATCTGATCCTCGTGCCGTAATATTTAAGGAACATGTTGCTCAGCTTGCAAAAAGCAAGGGATTGGAGGATGAGTTTAATTTATATTCAAGGGTGGAAAGACTGGCTCCCCAGGTAATAGCGAAGGAACGCAAAATGTACAAGGGAGTAAGCGCAAATGTAGACTTTTATTCCGGTTTTGTATACAGAATGCTTAATATCCCGGCAGAACTGTTTACGCCGATTTTTGCTGTTGCAAGAATAGCAGGCTGGAGCGCCCATCGCATTGAAGAGATTGTAAACAGCGGTAAAATTATCAGGCCGGCGTATAAGAGCATTGCACCCAGACGCAAATATGTTCCATTGAATGAAAGGTAGCACAATTTCCGTTAAAGTATGCAGTTAAGTTAATGGTGGAGGGACTTGAGGAGTGACAGCCCTCCACTTTTTTCATTTAGAAACAATCCTGCTGTAATGGTATAGGGACAGTCCTGCTCTGTAAAGAGCAGGGTTGCCCCAATTCTTTTTTCCATAACACATTTCATTTAGGATTTACATAATATAATACTAGATTTTCAAAGGAGAGTAAGTAATGCAATGAAGAGTTTGCCTTTGAAGACAATTATTAGTGAAATAGGCGGAGAAGTTTTTCAAGGCACTAAAGATATAACAGTTGACAATTTCGCTACAAAGCGAAGGAGATTAGGCCGGGGTGTTCTGCTTTTTGACTTATACCATAATGATGATATAAATCCGGGCATAAAACTAAAAAATTGCCGGTGCGCAGTGGTAACGGAAAAGCCTTTTGATTTTGCTTTTATCGGCAGTAATATTACAGTCATCCGGGTACCTGATATAAGTAAAGCTTACTGGAAGTTTGTTGAATTCTATAGAAATCTTTTTGATATCCCTGTTATTGGTGTTACAGGTACTTGCGGAAAAACAACCACAAAAGAAATGATCAAGCACATCCTCTCAGGGCGTTTAAAGGTTAACGCAACCTACAAGAGCTACAATTCTGCATTCCGCCATTTAGGATATTTACTTAGCATGGACGATGATACGCAGGCAGCAGTATTTGAAATGGGAGTTGCTTATCCTGGAGATTTATTATTATCTTCCAGGTATTTTAAACCTCAGGTAGGCGTTATAACCAATATAGGGATTGATCACCTGCAAGGTTTTGGAAGCCTAGATGCATATATTAAAGGAAAAGCCGAATTCCTTGAGGGGCTTGGTTATAAAGGGACTATTATTTTAAATGCGGATGACGAAAATATAAAAAAGATAGATTTTAGCAAATTCAAAGGCAACATTATTTATTTTGGCTATAGTGACAAATCGCATTTTAAAATTATTAAAACCAGACATGTCAAAAAAGGTATAAAGTTTTCAATGCAGCATAATGATAAAGTTTACAATTTTGTTATTCCCGGCCACGCTGAGTTCAACGTGTATAATGCTGCTGCTGCCATTGCTGCGGCATATGCTGTTGGTTTTGATATAGAAGAGGCAGGACGCAGGCTTGAATCTTTCGAAAATGTTGAAAAGCATTTCGAATTCAACGAGGGTATTAACGGAAGCATAATAGTAGATGATACATGGTCAACCAATCCTACCTCAGCGGAATCAGCCTTAAAACTCCTTAAACGCCTTTCGAGAGGCAAAAAAACAATTGCGGTTCTGGGTAAAATGTCTCTTCTTGGTAAACACAGCAATGAATTTCACTACGAAATCGGAGCTAAAGCAGCCCGTATGAGAATAAATAAGCTGGTTGCGTTAGGTAACGGAGCTGAAGAGATTGCCCGCGGGGCATTGGAAAAAGGTATGAAAGAGCAGGATGTATATTTCTGCAAAAATTCGGAACAGGCATATGAAATTCTTAATAAGGTCTTGGATGATAAGTCCATTGCCCTTGTTAAGACATCAATGCTGGCTTCTTGTAATGACCTGATGGATAGAATAACTATTAAAAAGTAAGGAGATGGGTATTCTTGTCCGTGTTTTCATCAAATAATATACAACTTGGCAGTTGGAGCTTTAACGAAATAAAACTGGAAGATATTAGAATGTATGATGAGTTCATTAAAAACACCGCTTATCCGGCTAATCTCTGGTCGTCAAACTTTGCATACCTGTGGGCGTCGGGACAGTCAAGCAGCAAAAAGATACTTTGGAAAATCATTGACGGAATGTTGGTTACATTCGCATATTCAAGAAAGGGTACGCTATATCTGATGTGCCTGCCTTTTGGCAAGGGAAAGCCTGAAGATGTAGTGAATGTATTAATGAAATGTCTGATGTATTGTTATAAGTGGAATAACCACGATAAGTCAAAGTCAGTTGTAAGAATGGTAAACAGCATGCAGCTGGAATTTTTAAAAAAATCGGCATTATATAATGAACATTTCAAAGCGGTTCCTTTGGTAGGTTTGGAAAAGCATTTTTCGGTCAAAAAACTTGTTGCTTTGGAAGGGAAAGAATTCAGAAGCGTAAGGAAAAAAATAAATAGGTTTCGCAACCTTTACCGCAATATAACTGTAAGAGAGTATAGGCCTGATGACTTTGAAAAGGTAATACAGCTAGGCGAGCATTGGAGAAATACTTCAGGCAAAAAATACTCAAGAATATTTGACAAAGTCTATTTCCGTGAGATAATCAAACACTACAAAGAATTGAATCATATTATCCTGCTGGTAGAGGATGGCGGCAAAATCATAGGTCTGGTTTCCGGCAGCGAATTACCTACAGGACAGTCATGGGGATGCCTGTCAAAATTCATGTATGGGTATGATGGTTTATCTGAATTTTTGATTGTTGAGTTTGCCCGTAAAATAAACAAGGTTAATCCGCGTATAGAATATATGAACACAGGAAGTGATCTTGGACCTGGAGGGCTAAGAGCTTTCAAAGATAAATTCAGGCCGGTGCTAAACTTAAAAAGATATGAAATTCAGTTAAGATAATAAGATAACGTGTATCATATTATGTTAACACTGCATAATCTATATTGATATGTTTTTATGGGGGTATTTAAAAATGCATATGTCCATGTCTCAAATTCCAATTCTATCTGTAAGCCTTGAACAAGCAATCACGGATATCATCAATTCCATTGCAATGGAAGAGGCTGCTTTATCAAATATTCTAAATTCAGAGGGTGAAATAATCCAGAAAACAAAAAATGTGGCATGTGATGTAGATGAGTTGGTTTCTGTAAATGAATCGGTGAACAGTATTATAAAAAACGTAGCCAGGTTGCAGATGCTGATTCAATTCAAACTTGAAGATGCAGAAAAACTGCTTCAAAAAATAATGGACTTTAATGAAGATGAAGATCTGGAAGAATAATGCAAGTACTATTTTAAAATCGGAGATGAAGCAAATGATTGGCATTTTATGCAACAGAAAAAGTGAAAAGACTATTGGCAGGTATTTACATAATATATTTAAGAATGTAGCCAAGGAAAAGAGAATACCTGTTATAGTCTTTTCTATGCCAAATACAAACCTTCTGCAAAGAACAGTATTCGGGAGCCTGGTTTCGGAAGAAAAAATTAGTACTGTAAAGGTTTCACTCCCCATGCTTATTTTTAATTTTGCAGTACAGAAAAGAAAATCGGACATAAAAAAATTAAGAAGCTTATTAGAGGTTGAAAATGTTACCTTAATCAATGCAACAAACCAGTTTAACCAGTTGCAAATAATGGAGATGCTGCTTTCAAACAGCAAAACCAAAAAATTTGTGCTTCCCTTTATAAATTATTCCAGGGAAGACGCATACACCGGCATCTCAGAAAAAAGCAGTTTTATACTGAAACCTGAAAACAGGCCAAGTTTGTCCAGGATCATTTACAGCAAAAAGGTCGATTACGGTTTTGAATTATATAGTTTATATGGTTGCAGCAGTTGCCATAAGTTTGATATTCAAGATACAATCCATTCAATTGTGCATAAAGGGAAATGGCTGCTTTTAAAGACACCAGGCCTGATCACATATAAAAATAAAATTTTTGTTGTAAGAGCTTATATGCAAAAAAAACCTGACAGTGAATGGGAAATTGTTTTGAAAACAATAATCTCGCATAATGAAACTGTTAATGACAATCTTGCAAAAAAAATAGACACTGCTTCCTTGCAAATAATTGATTGTATAAATTGCTTTATTCCTGACATTGGCATTTGTTTTATTGATTTTGTACTGGATATGCGTGCTAACCCCTACCTTCTGAACTTCGGTGGGTGGGATGACAGGCTGTTAAGTAAAAAACAAAACAGAAGTGTACGTATAAAACTGTGCAAAAATATCATGAAATACGCAAATGTACTATCAGAGAACGGTGTATTTGCCACCTTACCCGGGAATTAAAAGGAGTAGGACTATGTGGGCTAAAATTGAAGTTGTTCCTTCTGAGTATGAAATAATTTATTTGCCTTCACAATTAAAGAAGAGCGGTTATATACAGGATAATGTAGTATTTGGAGATATGTCGGTCAGATCAAGCGTTGAATATTCAAAAGACCTGACAATGGGAGACGGTTCTTTTGAAAAACCCGGCAGGATAAGGATTTCCGATAAGCTAATGAAAAAACTAATGATACCTGAATCATTGGTTTATCGGGTAAAGGTGACAGATTCCAGTGTAGCAATAGGTCCGGTTATAGGCTTTTTGCTTGGCATTCATACCCACCGCTATACTCCCAGGCATATGGAGAAGTATTCTGACAGGTTTGGGATATACAACAAAGTTGGAGGGCTGATATATGCATTTTCACCTAAATCCGTTGACTGGAAAAAAAGAATTGCGTACGGGCTGTATTACAATATTGCCGCATCATCCTGGGAATATGGATGTTTTCCGCTCCCTGAAGTGATTTACAGGAGGGATTTCCATTCAAATCCCTCTTATATAAAAATGCTGATGGAAATTACCGGCGGAAGGCTTTTTAATTCCTACCGCTTCTCAAAATATGAATTATTTGAATACTTAAGAACGGACAGTGAATTATGCAAACACATTCCTCCAACTGAATTATCCCTTAACTTTGACCAGGTCAGGGAATTTATTGACCGCCACAGTAAGGTAATATTTAAGCCGGTTGATTTGTCAAGGGGCAGGGGGATATGCGTTATCGAAAAGAATGACACGATTTATAAAATTACTGATTACAGGTATAGGAATCCAATAGTTACAGTCCTTTATGACAAGGAATCTTTTGAGAAATTTTTTGCAATTAATCAAAATTTATTTAATAAATATATTATTCAAAAATACTTGCCCCTGGCAAGAATCGGCAATTCGCTTTTTGATATAAGGGTTGTTATGCAAAAAGGAAAGGATAAAACATGGGGATGTACCGGCATTGAATGCAGAATTTCCAGCAATAGAAGCCACCTGACCAATATATCAAGAGGAGGTTACGCATTATCACTGAATGAGGCTTTGCATCGGGCCTTTTCAGGAGACTTTAATACAATTTCAAAACAAATAAATGACTTATGTTTAAAGTTTTGTTTGTTTATGGATGATTCAGGAGAACATTTTGCGGAATTTGGCATTGATATAGCAATTGACACTGATAATAACTTATGGCTTATTGAAGCAAATGTTTTTCCAAGCTTTAAAGGGTTCAAAAAGATGGATAGAGACACATACCTTTCCATAAGGTATACACCCCTCCTTTATGCCCTCTCTCTTACACGGTTCGGAGAGTGATGAGGGGTATAGTATATAGAGATTAGGACTAGGAGTTGGGGGTTAAAATGAATAATTCAGTATTGATAAAAGGATGTACAGGCAAGTATTCAGAGCTGGTTATAAATCCCAGGAAAGCTGTCATGCTCAATCTTGAGAAGAAAAAATTCGCAATTCTGTCTTTTGGAAGCCAAAAACACTATGTTAGCATAAAAATTGACAACGATGTGCCCGAGGAACACATCATGCTTTCCCGGAGACTTATAGAGAAAATGCATATTCCGGATTACCCAATATACGAAATTGCCGTGGACAAAAACGAAATTAAAATAGGGCCGTTTATTGGACTTCTGGTGGCAGAAGAAGGCAAATATTTAACAACTTCATGTTTGAACAAAATGTTGGATTATGTAAGGGAGTACTCAAAACTTCATGGGGCTGTTGTCGTGTTTGCACTGGATAAAGTGGATACTGCAAACCTTCAAATAGAAGGTTACTGTTTTAATCCAAACACAAACAACTGGCAAAGAGGCATATTTCCATATCCTCAGTCAATTTACCGTACAGTGGGCCTTAGCGGGAAATGGAAAAACCATTTTTTATCCATTATAGGAGACAAAATTTTCAACAGCCGCTATTTCAGCAAGTGGGACTTGTACCAGTGGCTTTCAAAAAATAATGAAATAGGCCATCACTTACCTTGTACATCATTATACAGGTCATACCAGGATGTGCTTGATTTGGTTGAAATGTATGGGAAAATATATATCAAACCTGTTTACGGACTTCAAGGCCGTGGCATTGTCCAGGTGAGCAAGAATGATGATACATTCGTTTTTAAATATCGTGAAGATGGGGTAAACCATAGCATAGAGTTAAAAGATTTAGGCGAAGCAATTGACTTTTTGCAAAAGCGTTTCTACGACGGGAGGTACCTGATTCAACAGGCTCTTGAACTTATTGAGTTTAAGGGAGGAAAAATAGACTTCCGCTGTATAATGCAAAAAAATCAAGCCGGCGTTTGGGTTTGTAAAGCTGTCATTGGCCGGCGGGGAGAAAGGGGAAGCGTTGTAAGCAATATTTCAAGCGGAGGTACAGCCCTACCCGCGATTGATGCTTTAAGTCTGTTATTTTCAGCGGATAAAAAGGTTGTATATCCGTTGAAAGAAAAAATTGAATTTTTTGCTATAAAGGTTTGCAATGCTTTAGATGAGCTTGGGGGTTAATTGCGGAAACTTTGGTGTTGACATTGGTATTGACAGGGAAGGGCATCTCTGGCTTATCGAAGTCAACAACCGCGATCCTGACCCGAGTATTGCCCTTGATATCCACGATAAACCGCTGTATTACTCTCTAAAAACCGGAATACTATATTATGCGAAATCACTGGCCGGATTCAGCGGAAAGAAGAACAGCGGAAGATAAGATAATGAGTAATTAAGGAAAGAGAAGGAATAAGTCATAGGGAGAAATAAGGTACAGGAACACTCCTGCAACAATAAGTTAATCAGCAGGGGTGTCCACTTACCTTTTACTATCCCCTTTTCTCTATATTCCCAAATTCATTTCCTGTATTAATGCCTGGTTTATAATCTGTCCGGTTCTTTTAAGTAAATTAATAAGCTCTTCCAAAGACGTTGTATATTTGCTGCCAACCTTATCTTTTAGTTCTTCCAAAACAGATTGGATTTTCTTCGCTTCAGCGCATATATCATTGGCTAATTTAAATTCTTCATTTGCATTAAAGCCCAGGTATGAATTTGTACTGTTACCGCCAGCAGTCTCAATTATAAGACTGGGAGATTCAAGACTGATTTCTCCGCTATCATGACAGAAATCAGGTTTTTTGTCCGGTTTTATTGCAATTTGAAAGCTGCTCCCTTTGGACTCATTGTCTTCATACCGGATAGTTAATATAAAACTTGCAGTATCTACGTTGTCGGACCTGTACCGTTCTTTGTATACGATTGATCCTGTTCCTTCTACTATAGCTTTTTTAGATTTTTCTCCCGAAAAGAGTTTTATTTTCACACTGGTGGGGAAAGCGGAAAATATCCACATAGTATTCCCTTTATGTACGCTATAGCAAAGAAAATTGTCTTTTGAATTTTTATCAATGTGGTTAATATAAGCCTGTATGATGGCTATGCCTTTGTAGAATGGGTCACAATGGGCAGAAACAAGTCCCACTCCTCTTCCTTTTAAAGAATATTTGTAATCTTCCTTGGAATAATTGTAATCTTTCTCGGAATAATTATAATTTCCCTTGGAGTATTTGTAATCTCCCTCGGAATATTTGCATTTTCCCTTGGCCTCGGTTGGGTGTTCAGGCAATACAGGACATGGCGGATTATGCTCTGTCGCCTGTATGCCGGCAGCATGACTGTCCTCCGCTTTTATTCCGGGCATAGTATCAAAAACGCGAAGAATATAATCAATCCTTAATTGAAGAAGCATTTGAAGCTTAATGGCATTTATTAAAAACCCGTCAACAGCTTTGTTCATATTTAGAACACTGCTGAGGAAAAAATGCTTATCAAACCCGCATACTTGCGATGTAAGCAACAGTCCGTCCGCTATAGTTCCAATAAGCTTTGACAGAGCTGTTTCCATACGGGCCGTAGAAATCAAAACCAACTTGGTTGTATCCTGTGTTGAAATATTTAGAGATTGTCCATTATCTAAAATGTTTAAGGAGGACATTTGTCAACCTCCTTCCTTAAGCTTTTGCTGTTCGGTATCCTCATGCCTTGGTACCGGGGGGAATTTTGTATAAGAAGGAACAACAATCTGCTTATAACACACAAATTTGATGAAAAACAATACACCAATTTCAATAATTAATGCTCCGGTGCAGGGACATAACATATTCCAGAGATCCTTGGCTAATGCGTCCACCTCAATAATTGTTCCATCTTCATCAATTGCTGTCGGAAAAACACAGGGATATTCCTTCGGGTAGCACTTTAATCTAAAACGTGGGCAGCATATGTTGTTTAGTGTTAGGTTAAAAATTGATTCATCAGGTTGCAATAATTGATTATTCCCGTCTGAATATGCGAGATTATATATAGTGCTTATTGATAACTCATAGTTTTTTTTCAAAGCAGCATCTTTATTTATAACTGTTTTAGACAGTATTTTTATATTTGAAATATGAAAGTTTTTTATGCATTCAAAAGAAAAAAAAGGATGCAGTAAATCAGGCTTTGGGGTCAGCGCAATATTCCTTGTTATGTTTTTCCTTACAGATAATTGGTGTAAAACTATTGGAGCCTGTATACATACCAATTCATCAGGCAGCATGTGCGAACTAAAATTTAAAGTCCGGCCGGTTTTACCTTCAGCCATGTTGTAATCTCCATTTTTGGGCATAACAATCTTTACCGGTTTTCATTCTCTAATCTTATAGTATTTTAGATTACCATAAAAGGTTACTAGATTCTCAATATATATCCGTAAATACGAGGTTATCCGGATCTGAATAATACGTTAAAGACACACAAAGGGTACTCTATATAATCGACTTGAACTCAATTGGGCTGGAGAGGACAATAAGCGTTTGTGTATTACCGTACTGCTGAATTTTTCCCACCAGCGCTTCAAGTTCTGTCATATCTCTAAACACTGCTTTAATTGACATTGAAAATCCGCCTGTGACATGGTGGCATTCCAATATGCAATCATTTTCACGGGCGAATTCAATGAATTCTTTGCGCTTATCAGGGGTCATAGTAACAATAATTATGGCTTTAATGCTTTTTCCAAGCTTTTTGTAATCAACAATTGCCTTGTATCCTATAATAACTCCTGAATCTTCGAGTTTTCTAATACGTTCGGCAACAGCAGGAGGAGTTAACGAAACAATTTCAGCAAGCTTCTTTACAGGAATTCTTCCATTGTCCTGAAGTATTTTGATGATCTGATAATCTATTGAGTCCATTTTTTTTCCCCCGTTATGTCATTATCAAAAAAATTACAGATCATATATCTAAATCGTATTACATTTTTTTTTAAAAGTCAAAGGGTTACGTAATTAAAATTCACTTGTAGCAATAAAAAAAATTATACTATAATAATTACAAATTAAAATGAAATATAAAAATTAAAATTATAGCTGCATAGTTGTAATATAAAATCGAAAGGAAGGTAAAATATGAAGCTCTGTACTTTTATAAGCTATGAGGGAACGGAGTGCGTTGGCCTGGTCAAAGATAATAAGATATACCGGTTATCAGGCTATAAAGATATGATTGACCTCATTCAGAAATATAATCCAGATAAAATAGAACGTGATTTAAAAGAAGCATATAATAGTTTTTCTTTTGAAGAAGTCACCTTTATGGCGCCTGTAACCAATCCGCGCAAGTTGATATTTATCGGATTGAATTATCGTGATCATATAAAAGAGTCAAACAGTACAGTTCCGGAATTCCCGGTTTTATTCGCAAAGTTCAGCAATTCACTCATAGGCAACAATCAGAATGTTATTATCCCGCGAGTAGTGAATAAATGTGACTTTGAGGCTGAACTTGCATTTGTTGTCGGAAAGACTGCAAAGAATGTTGATATTGATAATGCTATGGAGTATGTTTTCGGTTATACCATCTGCAACGATGTAAGCGCAAGGGACTTGCAGTTCAGAGTAAGCCAATGGCTAAGCGGAAAAGCCATCGACACTTTTGCGCCAATGGGTCCTGTTATAGTGACCGCTGATGAAATAAAAGATCCGCATAATCTTGATATATCTTGCAGAATTAACGGAGAATTGCGGCAAAAATCAAATACAAGAGAGCTAATATTTAATATACCTTACCTGATATCATACATATCTAAAATTATGACATTGGAACCCGGGGATATTATAAGCACAGGAACCCCTCAGGGAGTAATACTTGGTGCAAAAGACCAGGTGTGGCTTAGGGAAGGGGATGTTTGTGAAATAGAGATTAAAAATATTGGTGTTTTGCGAAATGTATTCATTAATGAGAAATAGCGTAAAAAATAGCTCATAAGTGTCTTTAAATCTTTAAATATATATACATTTATGAATGAAATAACTCCTTCTTAACAATTTATAAATGAATTGTTAAGGAGGAGTTTTGTTTTAACTAAAACGTGTTATATTTTTTTAAGTCAAAGGGTTGCTTGGTTAAATTTTGTTAAGCAAAAGGGCATTTTTAGTTAAAAAACACAAAATTTTTGAAAACCAGTTTACTACCATTTTTGGATAATATATTATATATATGTAAAAGCTTTTAGTAATCTATTTGCGCTCAAATATGAAAAATTCGCTGCAGATAAATCCAAAAGAGTCATGTTAAAGCTATGTTAGAATTCAAGTATTTTTTCGCAGGAGGGGGCTTCCGTATGAACGCTATAGTGGACAGAAAAGAAGAAAAGCGCAAGTTTTTTCGAATGGAAAGCGATTCTATAGGTTCAAAGCAGGTGCCTGAAGATGCATATTATGGGGTTCAATCTTTAAGAGCAGCTGAAAATTTCGACATAACAGGGCTTAAGTTACATAGAGATTTTATAAAAAGCCTTGCGCAAATAAAAAAAGCGGCAGCCATAGCTAATAATCGGGCAGGGCTCCTGGAAAAGAGAATTGAAACGGCAATAATTAAGGCTTGTAATGAAATAATAGAAGGGTATTTGCATGACCAGTTTATAGTAGATGCCATACAAGGCGGAGCCGGTACATCTGTTAATATGAATGCAAACGAAGTTATCGCAAATAGAGCTATAGAAATCCTGGGCGGCAAAAAGGGAGATTACAGTATTGTTCATCCTAACGACCACGTAAATATGGGCCAGTCTACAAATGACGTTATTCCAACAGCAGGGAAAATTACTGCTTTAAAACTTCTTCCAAAAGCCATAAAACAGTTGAAGGAATTATATAAGGCACTTGAAGCAAAAGCGGAAGAATTTGATGATGTTATAAAAATGGGAAGGACACAAATGCAGGATGCCGTGCCGATTAGACTTGGCCAGGAGTTTAAGGCTTACAGCGCGGTGGTAAAAAGGGATATTTCAAGGCTTGAAAAGGTGCAAGATGAGTTGAAGGTTGTAAATATGGGCGGTACTGCAATAGGAACAGGCTTAAATGCTGACGAAGAATACTTAAGAATAATAGTACCAATACTTAACAGCATTACTAATTTGGATTTAAAACAGTCAGATAACCTGATTGACGCAACGCAAAACCTTGATTGTTTCGCAGTAGTATCCGCTGCTATTAAAACATGCGCCATAAGTTTGTCAAAGATTGCAAATGATTTAAGGCTTATGTCTTCTGGTCCCAGGGCAGGTTTTGGGGAAATAAACCTCCCACCCAGGCAAAACGGTTCTTCGATAATGCCGGGAAAAGTTAATCCAGTGATAGCTGAAGTAATGAATCAGGTAGCATTCAATATTATAGGAAATGATGTTACGATTACAATGGCCGTAGAAGCAGGACAACTTGAATTGAATGCTTTTGAGCCTGTTATATTCTATAAATTATTCGAATCTATTGAGACATTGGCAAAAGGAGTAAACACATTTGTTGAAAACTGTGTCAAAGGTATAACGGCAAATAGGGAAAGATGTAAAGAACTCGTTGATAATAGTGTAGGCGTAATAACAGCAATATGCCCGCATGTTGGCTATAAAAAAGCGGCTGAAGTAGCAAAAATTGCAATAAAAACCGGTAAACCTGTAAGGGAAATTGCAATTCAGGAAGGTGTTTTAAATGAGTCGGAATTAGATGAAATACTTGATCCGATGGCTATGACAAAGCCTGGAATACCGGCAAAACATCTAATTGCCAAGTAGTTAATAAAAAATTATATAAAAGATTATAAAGTTTTTGTATCTCCTAACTCTTGCAATTTAATGCAAAAGGTGCGCGTACCCTGACTTCCACCATACTTTGCCCACGATCTGGTGGAAGAAATATAAAAGCCTTGCAAAGTATGAATTTATTTCCGCAAGGCTTTTTTTTTTAAATTCTATTCTTCACTCATGTTTTTAAAATATAGACTGTAAGTTATTGGTAATTTAAGTTTTTTGTAAAGAAAAATTATTGATTTAAATTGAGCTTTATGTTATCATATTATAGCGTCTTGCGGACATGGCGGAATTGGCAGACGCGCTAGATTTAGGATCTAGTGGTGACCCCGTGCAGGTTCAAGTCCTGTTGTCCGCACCATTTAATTAAGCGCCTATAGCAATTAGTGTTATAGGCGCTTTTGTATTTATTAAGTGCTTTGAAAAAGTATGCAATTCTGCATAAATTATAGAGTATAAGTCCGATCAGCTAAAATATATAAAATAACTAAAAAAAATCTATTATTCTCAATATTTGTAATAAATTCTGGAATTTTGCTTGTTTTAGTAGTAAAATATTCATAGAGCAAGTTGTAAAATTTCAAAAAGACTACGGTTGAATAATTATGGACACAACCTCTAAAAATTATGTTTTGTCAGCTGTGGAGGGATACAGCAATGCAAAGAGGAAATCTTCTAAATATTATGAGCTATCTTCCATATCTATTTGTATGCGACCAACGAGTCATTGATATTAGCCGCTCATTTCTTGACATGACAGGGTACAGTAAGGATGATTTTATTTCTAAAGATATTTCGGAAGTTTTTTATCAGCTTTTTGGGGAAAGCTTTAACGAGGAAATTCTGAAATGTGCATTTGAAATGAAGGAATGCCACATTTATACAAAATCATTGCAGGAAAAACAAATTTATATGTTAATTCAAAAGAGTAAAACCGGTAATGAGAGCATTTTTATTTTTTTAGAGAAAAGTGTTTCAGATGAAGAAAAGAGAAGTATTATGGCAGACCAAAAGAAGCTGATAAATGCATCTGAACAAATAAAATACAGAGAAGCGGTAAAAAAGCAATGCTATCAAATATGTGAACTGCTTGACAACCTTGATTTGCCGATAGTCCGCTTAACCTATCCAGAACTTAGGATAATAGAGATTAACCAAAAAGCGTATAAAGAATTACTTAGTCTGGATATCTGTAAACCTAATAGCAAAGAAATGCTAAAGCCCGGTGAAAGTATTTATAATATAATGCCGGGCTTATTTTCAGATGGTAGATACAAAAGTATTTTTAATATACAAAAAGCAGGAAACACAATACAAAACAGCATTATTTGCCTTATGAAAAACGGGAATAAGACATATTATAATGCAATATGCCAGCCTATATTAAATATGCATGGGAAGATTGCAGAATTAATTATTGCAGCTATGGATGTTACCGGTGAAATTATGGAAAAAGAAGAGATAAAAAGATTCATGAAAATAAAAGATGAGTTTTTTTTATTTATCTCACATGAGTTTAAGACACCTCTAACAATTATAAACGCAGCAATACAGGCACTTGAACTGGTATGCGGAAAAGAGCTGTCAGAAAAGGCTATGAAGTTTATCAGGCAAATAAGGCAAAACTCATTAAGGCAATTACGGCTGGTAAACAACCTTCTTGAAATAACAAGGGCTGAAAACGGATATTTAAAGCTTCATAAAAAGAATGTTGACATTGTATTATTAACAAAAGAAATTATAGAATCTGTTTTGCAATATAGCAGAGGAAAGAATATTAACCTGTCATTTCACTCTTCTCTTGGGAAAAAAGTAATAGCTATTGACGACGAGAAATATGACCGTATTTTATTAAACCTTTTATCAAATGCCATAAAATTTACGCCTGCAGGTAAAAACATTTTTGTGCGTGTTTATAGTAAGGAAAAGCAGGTTTGCATTGAAGTGAAAGATGAAGGCGTAGGAATCCCGAAACAGAAACAAAGCTTGATTTTTAGCATGTTTGGACAGGTAGACAGCAGCCTGGTCCGAAATACTGAGGGAACCGGCATAGGACTCTTCCTTGTGAAGATGCTGGTAAATGCCATGAAGGGAAAGATTGAAATTGAAAGTGAAGAAGGCATAGGTTCCACATTCACGATTATATTGCCGGATGAAAAGTGTTCCGAGAACTATAGCCATTCTCAAGTTGAAAAATCCGTGGATGACCGTCTTGTCCGCATGATAGAAATTGAATTGTCGGACATTTTCAGGTTATGAACAAAAGTATAAATAAATTACCATAATACAATAACCAGTATGCCTGCCATCTTAATGTTTTGTTTTTTGAACTTTTTGATGTATAATTAGTTTAGCCATAATATAATTTTTATAAAATTAATTAATAGAAGGAGGATTATTCATGAGTGGTGTAAGTAAAAGGGAAATATTAAAATACATCGGCGATGCTTCGCAACTCTTTGGGGTGAAGGATTACCGTTTTAACGGCGGCAAGGCTGACGGAGTGAGAGCTGTTGACGTAAAGAATGGCGCAGGCATTGAGTTTACAGTTCTGCCGGATAGATGCCTGGATATTGCATATTTTTCATACAAGGGTGTAAATTGCAGCTACATATCAAAGACGGGAATAGTATCGCCACAGTATTATAATGAAAAAGGACTTGAATTTTTGAGGAGTTTTTATGCAGGCTTTTTGACTACATGCGGGCTTAGAAGTATGGGAGCGCCGTGTACTGATGACGGCGAGGAACTCGGACTGCATGGACGCATTTCCAACACGCCTGCCGAAGAGGTGTATGCCGGTACGGATTGGACTGAAGAAGGACCTGTAATGAGAGTAAAAGGAAAAGTTCGTGAAGCTAAAGTTTTTTCTGAGAACCTGTTGCTTGAAAGGGAAATAATATGTAAATACGGTGAAAATAAAGTATACATAAACGATACTGTTGAAAACCTGGGGTATAGGGAAGAACCTCTTATGATACTTTATCATATAAATTTGGGATATCCGCTGTTATCCAGCAAATCGTATCTGGTTGCTCCATCTGTAAAAGTTGTGCCGAGAGACAGCGAAGCAGAAAAGGGTATTAATGAGTACAATAAATTCCAGATACCTACACCAGGTTACAATGAGCAGGTATTCTATCATGATCTGAAAGCGGATGCCGACGGGAGGACGTTTGCAGCGCTTGTTAATCCCGTACAGGAGCTTGGAGTTGTTGTCTGGTTTAATAAGAATCAGCTTAAAAACTTTACACAATGGAAACAAATGGGCGAAAGCGAATATGTAGTGGGAATTGAACCTTGCAATTCCATTGTCGGAGGAAGGGCAAAGGCTCGTCAGGAAGGTTTATTGGAGTTTATAAAGCATGGAGAAACAAAAAAATTTAATTTGGAAATAGAAATACTTGAAGGGATAAGCAAAATCAAAGAGCTTGAAAGCATGGTTTAACTGGAAGTACGGTAATCTATATAAACATGTATAATTGCTTGGGCGGAGGTCTTATTGATGGGAAATGGCATGAGGCCGGGGAAATTAAGAAATTTTGGATATTATTTGGGGAAAGGACTAAAATTTTATGAACTAAAGGATGAATCACTTGGACGAATTATATTCTTGGTAATATTATTAACCGGCCTTTTAGACTTTTGGACTGCTGGAAGCATACATACTCAAATAGTATTAGGATGTATAAGAGTTGTAGTAATGCATATTGCTTCAACAGTTTATCTTGCAGCATACATCATGGACCTTAAGGGTGTAGCTTACAGTTCAGGCGATTGTGTAAAGCGCGTATTTGAAAATATTGCGGGTATTTTCCTTGCATCAGTGTCATTTCTGGTGTCAATAGCTTTGCTCATTGGGGTTCTGCTTACACCTGAGGCTGTATTATATGCGTTTTCCATACTTTCAATACCATTGATAATTTTGTACTTTATGTTCTTGTTCAATGTTTGCTACATAGTAGATAAAGGAGAAGGCATATTTCAATCTTATAGAATGAGTATGCGTTTAACAAAAGGAGTTAAAGGCAGGATATTTATATTATTGTTTTCACTATATTTTCTGCTTTCAATTCCTTTGGCTTTTATATCATTTTCTCTGCTTTTTTTAGAAAACAGCCTGGTCAATTCCTTTGTGTTCATATTTGTGTCATCAATAATCAGCCTTGTGCAGCAAAGAGTAACGGCACTCATGTATTTTGACCTGGAGTACGGAAAAGATAACAGAGAGACTGGCAATACGGACAGTGAGACTGACAATATGTAAAAGGGGATTTTTATGAAGAAGACCAAAATGAAAAAGCAAAAGCGAATAGCTTTGATAGCTCATGACAACAGGAAACAGGATTTGGTGGACTGGGTTAAGCGGAACCGCGAAACCCTAAGTAGGCATTTTTTGTGCGGTACTGGAACTACTGCTAGAATACTCTCAGAATCATGCGAATTACCTGTAAAAGGCTATAAAAGCGGACCGCTTGGAGGCGACCAGCAAATCGGTGCACGTATAGCTGAAGGCGATATTGATATATTGATATTTTTCTGGGATCCGTTAACTGCACAACCGCATGACCCTGATGTAAAGGCCCTTTTGCGAATAGCTGTTTTATATGATATTCCTGTTGCCATGAATCATTCTACTGCAGATTTTTTGTTGAATTCTGCTTTCATGAATAGTGAGTATGACAGGGATGATGTGATGAATTATAATGCTACTATAAGGTTATAATGTAGGTGAGTTGTTTAGGGAGTTGTGGTATATGCATAGACCTGTTATAGGAATACCAATTGGGGATCCGGCGGGAATTGGACCGGAAATAGTTTTAAAGGCATTGAAAAATGAAAAATTATACGATATATGCAAACCCATTGTAATAGGAGATTACAATGTTCTTAAGGCCATTGATTCCGTAGCCGGAACCGGACTTGATTTCAATATTGTCAGCCAGCCTGAACAGGGTAAATATATATCCGGGACTGCCGATCTCATATCACTTGACAATGTCAACATAGACGAGCTTGAGTACGGCAAGGTTCAACCCCAGGCAGGAAGGGCTGCATACCAGTATATAGTAAAAACTGTTGAGCTGGCTAACTCAGGGAAAGTTGATGCCATTGCCACTACGCCTATAAACAAGGAGGCAATAAGGGCGGCAAATATAAACTTTATAGGGCATACTGAAATGCTCGCCAGCCTTACAAATACAGTTGACCCGTTGACAATGTTTCAGGTTTACAACCTGAGGGTGTTTTTCCTGACAAGGCATGTCTCATTGAGAAAGGCTTGCGATTTGGTGAAGAAGGACAGACTGGTGGATTATATAATAAGGTGTGAAGACGCATTAAAAAGGCTTGGGTTCAAAAGAGGACTTATTGCTGTTGCAGGGCTAAATCCGCATAACGGTGAACACGGGCTTTTTGGGGATGAAGAAGTAAATGAGATTGAGCCGGCAATTCTCGAGGCCAGGGAAAAGGGAGCTAACGTTACTGGTCCGGTGCCTGCCGATTCCGTTTTTGCCCAGGCCTTGAAGGGTAAATACGATGCTGTTTTGTCCCTTTATCATGACCAGGGGCATATTGCAACAAAAACGCTGGATTTTGAAAGAACCATATCGATTACCATCGGATTGCCGTTTTTAAGAACTTCTGTTGATCACGGAACGGCATTTGACATTGCCGGAAAAGGCGTTGCAAGCTCTGTAAGTATGGAAGAAGCGATAAGACTCGCGGCGGAATATAGTACAGGGAATAGAGAACAGAGATCAGAGAACAGATATGAAACTAAAAGGAGGCGTTCAAGAGGGACAGCCCAATATAGAGAACAGAGAACAGAAGCCAGAGAACAGATAAAAACCGATCAAAGGAAGAAACCCTAAGGAAGGAGTGTCAGGAAAGGTAATTAGAGAGGGACGTCCCTCGAAGAGGAATGTCAGGCAGGACATTCAAAGAGGGACATCCCTCGAAGAGGAATGTCATATAGGACATTCAGAGAGGGATAGCCCTCGAAGAGGAATGTCCCTCTACCTTAATTACTTATGAAAATCAGCGACGAGATACTTATAAGTGTTGAAAAACCTTCAAGATACACAGGAAATGAGTGGAATCAAGTTAATAAGGATCTTTCGGGAATAAATATAAGGTTTGCTTTTTGTTTTCCCGATGTATATGAGGTGGGAATGTCGCACCTGGGTATGCGCATACTGTACCATCTTATCAATGAAAGGGACGATACTTATTGCGAAAGGGTATTTGCTCCGTGGGTTGACATGGAGCAGCGGATGAGGGAAAACGGTATACCCCTCTTTGCTCTGGAATCCAAGGACTCAATAAAGGATTTCGATTTTATTGGTTTTACCCTGCAATATGAGATGAGTTATACAAATATACTTAACATGCTTGACCTCGCCGGCGTGCCGATAAGATCAAGCGACAGGACTGCCGGGCATCCATTCGTATGCGCAGGTGGTCCCTGCGCTTATAATCCTGAACCTTTGGCGGATATAATTGACTTTTTTGTGCTTGGAGAAGGAGAGGAAGTCATCAATGAGGTACTGGATGAATATATGAAATGGAAGAGCAGCGGCTCATCCCGGGAAGCGTTTTTAGACAATATATCACGTATTGAAGGTGTTTATGTACCTCGTTTTTATAAAACCGAATATAATCAGGACGGAACGATAGCGGCTATCAAACCAAAGGACGACAGATATCCAGGGAAAATAAGAAAAAGAATAATTAAGGATCTTAATAAGGTTTTTTATCCTGAAAAAATAATAGTACCATTTACCGATATTGTGCATGACAGGATAATGCTTGAGCTTTTCAGAGGCTGTATCCGAGGTTGCAGGTTTTGCCAGGCAGGCTTCATTTACAGACCCGTAAGGGAGAAGTCTGCTGAAAGGCTCCGCGGTTTGGCGGAAAAGCTTGTAGAAAGCACAGGCTATGAGGAAATTTCACTGACATCGCTAAGTACGAGTGATTATACGCAATTACAGGAATTAACTGAGAGCTTGATTGATGATATGAGAAGAAAGAAAGTTAATCTTTCTCTTCCGTCCCTCAGGGTTGATTCATTTTCACTGGAATTAATGGAGAAAGCCCAGGAGGTCAGAAAAAGCGGCCTCACATTTGCTCCTGAAGCTGGCACGCAGAGACTTAGAAATGTTATAAACAAGGGGGTTACGGAAGAGGATCTTCTGAATTCCGTGTCAATTGCTTTTGAAGGCGGATGGAGTGGTGTAAAACTATATTTTATGATTGGATTGCCTACTGAAACCTACGATGATATTGATGGTATTGCCGACCTGGGCAATAAAGTGGTGAAGGCTTATATGGACACACCCAAGGAAAAGAGAGGGAAAGGATTGAGGGTTACAATCAGCACTTCATCTTTTGTTCCGAAGCCTTTTACCCCATTCCAATGGGAAGCGCAGGATACCATCGAGGTTTTACGAGAAAAGCAAAAGTACCTGAATAGCAAGATAAGGAGCAAGTATATAACCTATAATTGGCACGACCCGGAATTGAGCTTTCTTGAAGCGGTCTTCGCAAGAGGAGACAGGAAAACCGGTGAAGTGCTTATTAAGGCATGGGAGAAAGGATGCAAGTTCGACAGCTGGGGCGAGCATTTCAAATTTAAGGAATGGCTTGACGCATTTGACGAATGCGGCATTGATCCCGCTTTTTACGCAAACAGGAAAAGAGCCATGGATGAAGTATTTCCTTGGGAACATATTGATATCGGAGTATCAAGAAAGTTTCTTGAGCGTGAAAACAAAAGAGCCTATAAAGGCGAACTGACTCCAAACTGCAGAATAAACTGCTCAGGTTGTGGAGCCGCAGCATTTGGAGAATCGTTATGCAAAACGTAGTATAACTTTACAGGATCCGGGAGGCATTGTTTTGGGTAAGATACGGTTTAAGTTTATCCGCGGGGAACAGGTAAAATATATTTCCCACCTAGACATGATGAAAACATTTGAAAGGGCAATAAGACGCGCAAATATACCTGTTAAATACTCTCAGGGATTTAACCCCCATCCCCAGCTTGTTTTTGGGCTGCCTTTGTCCGTTGGGGTTACAAGCGAGGCAGAGTACGCAGACATCGAAATTGACGGAGAACTTGCTCCTTCAGTTTTTTTGCAGCAATTAAACACCCAGCTTCCGGAAGGTTTAAAGGTGACCGACGCTAAAGAAAGCAGAGCAAAGTCAAATATAATGGCATCTGTTGCATTTGCATCATATGACATATTTATTAAAACCGGTCTGGATGCATTAGAACTTCAGGAAAAACTTGATGAATTTATGAAAAGTGAGTCAGTTGTAGTGAAAAAGGAGAGTAAAAGCAAGGTCAGGGATGTTGATATCAAGCCTATGATTCATAGGCTTGAACTCACAAACTATGAAAAAGGCAAATCAACGGTTTGCATCTCTGCCTTTTTGAGTGCCGGCAGCTCTGCAAACTTAAAGCCTGAGCTTTTATTTTCGGCACTAAAGGAAAAGTCCATGCCTGATATCAGATTAGCCGGGATCCACAGGACAGGCCTTTTTATATCGGGAAAAGGCAAGATGGTCGATCCCTTGGACCCAGATGTATTAAAAGGATGAAAGGACTAGAAGGTGAAATTTTGTTATGGTAAACGAAATAATAGTTGATGTAGCGCCAGGAGAAACACGAGTGGCACTGCTTGAAGACAAGGAATTGGCGGAAATATACATTGAAAGACCTAATGCGCAGAGACTTGCAGGAAATATATATAGGGGAAAAGTAAACTGTGTTCTTCCCGGTATGCAGGCTGCTTTCATAGATATAGGCGTTGACAGAAACGCTTTTCTTTATGTCGGCGACATTGTTTTTGGCAGGAAGGTTTCTGATGGACAAGGAAATATGCATAATAAGGCAAAGAGCAATATCAAAGATATATTGAAAGTCGGGCAGGAAATCACGGTTCAGGTGGTAAAAGAACAAGGCGGAACGAAAGGTCCAAGGGTTACTACAAATATTACTCTTCCTGGAAGATATCTTGTATTCCTTCCCAATGTAGATTATACAGGGGTATCCAGGAGAATTGAGAATGAAGAAGAAAGAAACAGGCTAAGGCGCCTTGCGGAAAAGTTTAAGCCCG
>DULF01000106.1 GCA_012840535.1 Clostridiaceae bacterium | reverse complement strand
TATCAGGATTATCGAAATTTTGCAATATATACTCCTGGGCTTTCTTTATTACACTTTTAATTCTACTGCTTCGTTTACTTCTTAGAATATCAAGCGCACTCGTTAAAATATCTATCAGCCAATTTTTTATTTCCTCAGCAGTATCATACCTTTCGAAAACCTTATATATATCGATGGAATCCTTATTAAAAACAGAATATATGTCTATTCCTGCATCCAGCATCTTCCTTGAAACTACTGCAAAAAGTCCCATTACTGCTATTCGCATTCGATCCTTCAAATAATTTTGACTTTCCAAAGCTTTGAAGAAATTATTAATAGCATATCTTACTTTATTATCATCTTCTTCCAATATGCCAGCAAGTATCTGTCTTTCTTTGTCCACAGGATATGTATATTTGTTTCCGCTTATTGAAAGAACATCATTGATATGAATAATGCAATCCTTTCCTATAATAACTTTATAGTCAAGGGCTCTTTTAGCTTCGATATATGATTTGCCTATATCAATTGCAGTATCTACATCCTCCCCAATACCTATAGTTATTGTAATCTTAAAAATATCCTTGATATTTTCTTTAGTCTTATTAATTATTTCATATAACTTTGTATAGTCTCTTCTGTCACAATTTAGAGCTCTACCTATAATGCAGACAATTTTATTGCAATTGTCAATTGTCACCCAGGTATCATAATTTTTCCTAAATGCTTCATAAACAATTTCTTTAATGCCCAGCATTAATAATTGTATTTGCTTCTCCCCTTGTTCAATTTTAATATTATAATAGTTATCTATGTCAATAACCAAACATGCATAATATGGCTTATCAAATTTAATTTCTAAAAATTGTGCCCTTTTGATGAGTTCTTCTTCCTGTAGAATCCTTCCTTCAATCAAATCACATAGAAATCTGTCTCTTAGTGACATTATATTAGCATTCAACTCTTGCTCAAGAAAATGTAATTTGTCTTTTACTTTCTTATCTTCCTCAATCTCTTCTATCAGTTTTTTTACCTTTTCTATCAATTCTTCTGGAATAATAGGTTTTAAAATATATGAAAAAACTCCTAACTCTACTGCTTTCTTCGCATAATCAAACTCATCATATCCGCTAATTATGATAATTTTTATCTTAGGGAATTCAGTTTTCAGCATTTCGGCAAGTTCCAAGCCAGTCATATTATCCATTTGAATATCTGTTATTACTATATCAGGTAACAATGCTCTAATTTTTGATAAAGCCTCAACACCATCGATAGCCTCTCCAACTATCTCCACTCCATACTCATTCCAAGGTATAGCATTGGCGATACCATCTCTTATATGAAACTCATCATCAACTATCATTAATTTATACATAGGACTCACCCACGTACATTTATGTTTTGATGGATATCAATACAAAAATCAGGTTACTGATGAGGAATGCATTTTTGAAGCTTTCATAATTTTTTCATTTACATACAATTATTAAATGTCCCTTAGCCACCACCATTTATCTGTGAAGAAAGCCTGGTGCCAAAAAGGTCCAATTATATTAAATCTTCTTTTGAAGCAACTTCAGAAAGCCATCCATCCCTTTATTCAGTCCAAGCGCCGAAACAAAACTGCTCATCGGTACTAAATTAAATCCTTATGGCATTATTGAATCGTAAATCTCAGTCGCGATTTTACCGGCAATATATGGATTCTGTCCTATAAAGCAACTTCTCTCTCGTATATATTTACAATAACGCTCTCACATAAATTATATATTTATTGCTAAATATAGTCAATAAAATTTAATAAGCCAAAATCCTTGCTTATCAAATATTTTGAGGAGTTTTTATTATTTTTCTAAAAAATTTTGTTTTATTTATTTTTTAAAGATCCTGTTAACACCCGTAGCAATTATTTTACTATTTTTATTAAGAAATGATTAATTGTGCGAGGAATTGCTCTCATTCTGAAAACGTTTCTTATAAAATTGCAACACTTTTTTTGCACTGAAGGGCTCGAATAACGTTCTTATACACTCGCGGTTGACACAAGGTCCTTGTCCAAAATTATAATTTCAATTTTGGCAATAAAACAGTTTATTAATACTCACTGTATGCTGCCATTGACTTTAGAATCATACGCGGGCAAGCGAGTGCCTCTTCTTCCCATATACCTGCTTCATTTACACCACAAACCTCGGATAGCATTGGACTTCGTTTTGTTTTGCAAACTCGTCTGACTTGCATATGCCTCATATGAAGTTCCTGTTCGTCAGGCCGGAACTTTGTCTCCGGCTTTTTCATTTTCCACCTCCCAATGGACACCCTTGCCTTTGGCAAACGGTTGGTGCTATCAATCCCCGTAACAGACTTTCACCGTTAAGGTTGTGCGCATGCCGCGCGCACTAAAAAAGCCCTATGAGGAAATTTGCCTTCTCATAGGGCTTGTTGGTTTCTCTTATTCCATTGGATTATCCGTATCTGTTTAATCCCCACTAGAAAGTGTGGTCATTTCTTCGTCTACATACCATGGAATATAAGTAACGTTTCCACTGACGCCGTTTGGACTATCCTGCCCCGGGCCGTTGGCTGAGCCCCACCAGTTTTTCGATGCATCGAATATCGCATCATGGTCATTTTTGACTGCAGTCTCATTTCCCACAATCTTATTTTTATGAGCAGTATTATTTACCGCACCTTCATGGTTGTTTGAGAGCCATATGGCTATTGCGTTATCTGCCAGAGTGTTGTATTCAATTCTTATGTTCGATGTCCTTACAGTGCCCCAGAGGCGAATAGCGGCCTTTGCGCTGCTTCTGATGGTGTTGTGGGCTATTGTATGTCCACCCTGAGCCACTATAATGCCGGTCTCGTTGTTTTCCATAAAATTATGCTCTATGGTCTGACCATCAGGCAAGGAACCGTTAAAGAATATACCGACACTTGTGCCAGCTATATAGTTATATGAGATTATACTCGGTGGAACATTGCTTCCATCGCCCCAGGTTCCATACACGTAATTCATTATGCTGTTGTTTATTATAACCAAGTTATTAAAGGAAGTCGAATATACCCCCGCTTGAGAGCCTGATGATGCCTTTTCTCCAATTAAGATGTTGTTCTTGATTGTAGCATTTCGTCCTTTAACCACTACACCATTTTCGGTTCCGCTCTGAACTGTAAAGCCATCCAGTACATGATCGGCACCGTTAAGGGTAATGGTGCCCTTTATGACGGACTCATTTTCACCTCGCATAGCCGGCGGATAGCTTGGGCCAGCGTATAAGCCTGCTTTAGCCCCCAGGATTTTCAGGTTGTCAACACCATTCTTCATTTCGACGTTTTCCTCGTATATACCTGCCGCTACTATAATTGTATCCCCTGAAGCTGCT
>DULF01000105.1 GCA_012840535.1 Clostridiaceae bacterium | reverse complement strand
TAGATGAATAATACAACGTGCAGTTGTTTGCAAAAGTAACTTCCACACTTCTTACAATTCTAAATTTGCAAAACTTATTTCCACTTTCCAAAAATTGGAGTGGAATTTACTTTTTCAAATAACCCCTTTCATAATTTTAAATAAAATTTGTCGATAAATGTTGTTGGTAGTCAAGAGCTCTGCTATAATACATATATATTTTGCTTTTTTGTTATAAATAAACCGTTTAAATCATTTAATTACATTATAGAAGTTCTATTATTAAATTTATTTATAGGAGAGAGAGGCAAATGGCGGGTCGAAAAAGACGTTTTGGTGATAGGTATGACGGAAGATTATTAAGGACAATAGATCCTTTTTACAAAATAATTCCGTACATTATGAGCAATAGAGTGGACGCTCAGAATTTTTACAATGATAAGATCGATATTGAGAGAATAGAAGCGTTCTTAAGGAAAAAAAGGAATAGTAATATTAAGAATTTAAGCTTTCTTCATATTGTGTTAGCAGCAATTGTGAGGACCATTTCCCAAAGACCCGGACTGAATCGGTTTATCGCAGGACAAAAAATTTATGCGAGAAATGAAATTCTTATTTCACTTGCCATTAAAAAAGAGCTTCGTGAAGACAGCCCTGAAACTACTGTGAAAATTAAATTTGAGCCCACTGATACACTTTATGAAGTTGTCGCGAAAGTCAATGAAGCTATTGAGAACAACAAAAAAGATGAAGTAAAAAATGATACTGATAAAACTGCAAAGATTATTATGTTGTGTCCTGGATTTTTAGTCAAGTTTATTGTATGGATTGTTAGCAAGCTTGACTACATTGGATTAATGCCTAAGATTTTTAACCGTGTCAGTCCTTTCCATACAAGTGTTTTTGTAACTGACCTTGGTTCATTGGGCATACCACCGGTTTACCATCATTTATATAATTTTGGAACAACCTCGATATTTGTGGCGTTTGGAGCCAAGCAGAAGGAGAAAGTCATTAATAGAGACAACAATATAGTCGAAAGAAAATATGTTCCTGTCAAGATTGTTACTGATGAGAGGATTGTAGATGGCCATTATTTTGCATCAGCTTTCAAGCTCTTTAAAAAATATCTGAAGAACCCCGAAAGCCTTGAAGTGCCTCCAGAACAGGTTTTTGAGGATATTGAGTAATATGTTGAATTAGCTGCTATATAGGATAATCCTATATAGCAGCTAATACTATATTACCTTTTAATCTTGACTTTTTAAGATCAATTATTCTCTGGTTTTCTGAACCTCTGAACTTTAAAAGAAGGTTTTTCTTTTCAAGTTCAAACCTGCCATCCACAAGTATATCACTTTCTTCAAGAAGTCTAGCCCAATCCTTGTGAACATGTGAGTTTTCAAGGAGGTATTCATAATTATAACCAGTATATGTCATAACATTAAGCCCAAGTTTTTTAGCTTCATGCGCAAGCACGGCGAAAGACCCTGCCTGTTCAAAGGGTTCACCTCCGCTGAAGGTGATGCCGTCCAGCAGAGGATTTTTCTTCGCTTGCTCAATTATTGATCCAATTGTGACAATTGTGCCACCGTCGAACGGATGGGTATGGGGATTATGGCAGCCCGGGCAGTTATGCTTGCAGCCTTGGGCGAAAACAACCATGCGTATTCCGGGACCATCCACTATTGATTCTTTTACTATTCCTGCAATTCTTATTTCGGTATCCATTCAAATCATCTCCTGCCTCATTTTGAGAATGCCATATGTTTTACTCTGTCCCGTACTTCTGCTTTTTTTGCGTCATTGAATCTGTCAATGGTTCCAACAAGATAGCCTGTTATACGTCTAATCCGTTGGAATTTTATATCACCTTCTTTTCTGCCGCATTTAGGACAGATATCACCTATGATACCGGTAAAACCGCATACTGGGTCCCTGTCTATCGGATGGTTGATTGAGCCATAACCAATACCTGCTTCTTTCATAGCCCTGACAATTTTCTCAAAGGCTTGAAGGTTTTGGGTTGGATCCCCGTCCACTTCAACGTATGTTATATGGCCAGCGTTAGTAAGCTCGTGATAGGGAGCCTCAATTCTGATTTTGTCAAAGGCGCTTATTTCGTGGTAAACCGGCACATGAAAACTGTTAGTGTAATACTCCCTGTCAGTTACACCTTCAATGATGCCAAATATTTTGCGGTCCAATTTAACAAATCTTCCGGCAATACCTTCTGCAGGAGTCGCTATAAGTGTGAAATTCATATTATACTTTTTGCTTGCTTCGTCCATGCGTTTACGCATGTAGCCCACTATCTCAAGACCGAGATTTTGTGATTCTTCAGATTCACCATGATGCTTTCCTGTTAAAGCTTTGAGGCATTCTGCCAAACCTATGAAACCTAAAGTGAGAGTTCCATGTTTTAAAACTTCTCTCACTTCGTCTTCCCATCCAAGTTTTTCAGAGTCAAGCCAAATTCCCTGTCCCATGAGGAACGGAAAATTTTTTACTTTTTTACGTGATTGAATTTCGAATCTTTCGAGGAGTTGAGCAATTACAAGGTCAATTTTCCTATCAAGTTCCTCGAAGAAAATATTTATGTTCTTATTACTCCTTAATGCAATTCTTGGGAGATTTATTGTTGTAAAGCTCAAATTGCCTCTTCCATATATTATTTCCCTTGACGGGTCATACACATTGCCTATTACCCTGGTCCTGCAACCCATATAAGCGATTTCTGTTTCAGGATGTCCAGGCTTGTAGTATTTTAAATTAAAGGGGGCGTCTATAAATGAAAAGTTTGGGAACAATCTTTTGGCACTCACCCTGCATGCCAATTTAAAAAGGTCGTAATTTGGGTCTCCGGGATTGTAGTTTATGCCTTCCTTTACTCTGAAGATTTGTATAGGGAATATAGGAGTCTCATCATTGCCAAGCCCTGCTTCAGTAGCTAAAAGGATGTTTTTTATCACCATCCTGCCTTCCGGCGATGTGTCTAAACCGTAATTAATTGAGCTGAAAGGTATTTGTGCACCCGCTCTGCTATGCATTGTGTTTAAATTGTGTACAAAAGCCTCCATTGCCTGATATGTACTCCTGTCAGTTTCTGCTTCTGCCTTACTGATTGCAAAAGATTGAGCTTTCTTAATAATTTCAATATCTTCCACATATTCCATCAGGTATTTTTGCTCAAGTTCAATATATCTTTGATTTGGAACCAGGGTTGGAGTTACATTGTGTTCATTGGCTATTTTTTGAAATACGGCATTAGCCTGGATCGATATACCGCTGTTATCCGTCAGCAGTTCAAGGGCTTTGACAAGGTTCAGCCTATAATGTTTTGAGTAGGTTTTGGCAACGCCAAGTGCCATACCGTAATCAAAATTAGGTATGCTTTGTCCGCCATGCTGGTCATTCTGGTTTGATTGAATGGCTATGCACGCAAGAGCAGAATAACTATGTATGTCATTTGGTTCTCTCAGGTAACCGTGCCCCGTACTGAAGCCACCCTTAAACAGTTTAATTATGTCTATCTGGCAGCAGGTTGTTGTAAGGGTGAGGAAATCCAGGTCGTGAATATGGATATCCCCCTCTTTATGAGCTCTGGAGTGTTCAGGGTTTAATATAAACATCTCATAAAATTGCTTTGCGCCTTCGGAACCATACTTGAGCATAGTTCCCATGGCTGTGTCACCATCTATGTTGGCGTTTTCCCGCTTGGTATCATTATCTTTTGCCTCTTTAAAGGTTAAATCCTCGTATACCTTCATAAGACGTGTGTTCATTTCCCTTATACGCGTTCTCTCAGCCCTATAAAGGATAAACTCTTTTGCAGTACGTGCATGGCCAGATTCTATAAGGATTTTTTCTACAGCATCCTGAATTTCTTCAACAGTGGGTATCTCTTTATCTAGCTTGGTCTCAATATACTCAACTACTTTTTCAGCCAATTTAAGTGAAGTTACGTAGTCTTTTCCTCCGATTGCTCCTGCAGCCTTAAATATGGCGTTTGCAATTTTTTCTATATTGAATGGCACTTCTCTTCCGTCACGTTTTTTTATTTTTGTAATCATAAATATGTACCCCCTTTTGTAATGGAGCTATTGAAAAACAACACAATATGTTGTGTATATATTATTATATTTCACAATATGTAGAAAATCAAGAACAAATTTTGAGGGACATTCCTGCACAATTAGCACAAAAGAAAGGACAGGGACACTCCTTTTTTTTGATAAAAAATAAGTGAAAAAATTGCTTCTTCATAGTCAGTATTAATATTTATTAATCAAGCCAGAAAACTTATAATGTTTAATAAATAAATTTTTTTAGCATCTTGTTTGGATATATGGATAACCTTTGTTTATTGCATTTATAATTCGGACAATGTATATTATTAATATAACATTAATAAGTGTTGGGAGAGGATAAAATGTCATATTTGCTTGGTATTGATATTGGAACTTCCGGAACTAAAACATGTTTGTTTGATGAAATGGGCAATACTGTTGCTAATGCAGTAGCGGAGTATCCGCTTTATCAACCGGAAATAGGTTGGGCAGAACAGGAACCTGAAGATTGGTGGAATGCTGTATGTATCACTATTAAAGAAGTTATTAGTAAGAGCGGAATAACTGCTGATGAAATCAAAGGTGTGGGCCTGTCAGGGCAAATGCACGGAGCTGTTCTTCTTGACAAGAATAACAATGTTTTAAGAAGAGCCATTATTTGGTGTGATCAGCGTAGTTCTGCTGAATGTGATCAAATAACGGATATAATTGGAAAAGAACGTCTGATACAAATTACTGCGAACCCCGCGTTGACTGGTTTTACCGCATCAAAGGTTATGTGGGTTAAAAACAATGAGCCACATATTTATGAAAAGATAAACAAAATTTTACTTCCTAAAGACTATATAAGATTTAAGTTAACAGGAGAATATGCGACAGAAGTATCGGACGCGAGCGGTATGCAGTACATGGACATACCAAACAGAAAATGGAGTCTTGAAGTGCTGGAAAAGCTGGAAGTGGAGAGAGAATGGCTCGGTGAATTATATGAGTCTCAGGAAGTAAGCGGTAAGGTTACTGAAGAAGCTGCCAGGCTGACGGGGCTTAAAAAAGGTACGCCGGTGGTTGGTGGAGGCGGAGACCAGGCTGCCGGGGCAGTGGGTAACGGTATAGTAAGAGAGGGTGTCGTGTCTTCGACTATTGGCACGTCAGGCGTTGTTTTTGCATTTTCAGACAAGGTAATTATAGACCCATTGGGAAGAGTACATACTTTCTGTCATGCAGTTCCCGGTGCATGGCACGTAATGGGTGTAACTCAGGCAGCGGGGCTTTCGCTGAAATGGTTTCGCGATAACTTTTGCATTGAGGAAAAGCGTACTGCCGAGTTAATGCAGGTAGATCCTTATTTTTTGATGGACCAGGAGGCAGAAAAGGTTTTGCCTGGAAGCGAAGGCCTTATTTATCTTCCATACCTTATGGGTGAAAGGACCCCGCATCTTGACCCATTTGCAAGAGGAGTATTCTTTGGCCTGTCGGCAAAACATGAAAAGTCTCATATGCTGAGAGCTGTTATGGAAGGGGTTGTATACAGCTTAAGGGATTGCATTGATATAATAAGAGACATGGGTATTGAGACAAAAGAAGTCAGAGCTTCCGGCGGAGGCGGCAGAAGTAGCTTATGGAGACAAATGCAGGCAGACGTTTTTGGAGCTGACATTTACACTATCAACTCAAGCGAGGGACCTGCTTTGGGAGTTGCGCTTCTTGCAGGAGTAGGTACAGGAGTTTATAAAGACATCAGAGAAGCATGTGACACTGTAATTAAGGTTAAGACTAAACAGGAAGCAAATTGGGATTTATATAAAAAGTATGATGAATATTATAAAATTTATAAACAACTCTATAAATCGCTGAAACAGGACTTTGTTGCCCTTGCTTCGATTTAGATTTTAGGGGGGACATTCCTGCATAATTAATACTTTATCTTAAGATTAAGGGGACATTCCTGCATAATCAATATTTTATCTATGCTGCGCCGATATTATTTAATATGCGTACTGATTAGCGTAAGACGCTGAAGAAAGAGAAAAGTAAATAAGAGAACGAAAAGAGGTTGATTAAACAGAGAAGTTAACAGATGAAGAGGGAAAGAACAGGTAATAACAAATTTCTAAAAAGACTGAACCAGATGAGAATTCTTAATGCTTTAAGAGAGCACGGGGCAATATCAAAAATTGAGTTATCAAAAATAACAGGCCTTTCGCCTACGGCTATTGGTTCAATTACCAGTGAGCTGCAGGAACAAGGTTATATCCATGAAACTGGCAAAGGAGAGTCGAAGGGGGGAAGACGGCCTAAGTTATTGGAGTTGAAGCCCCGTTCTTTCTATTCTGTAGGTGTTGATTTTGATGTAGATTACATGGACCTTGTACTGGTTGACATAACAGGGCAAGTTATCGATCAGATATCTCATAAAGTTCCAAAGTGGGATTCTGTTGAAAAGGTAGCTGAAAAATTTGAATTAATGGTAGCACAAGTAATAGATAAATATTCAATTCAAAGACAGAAACTGCTTGGACTTGGAGTATCAATACCAGGACTTGTTGATAGTAATAGAGCCGAGATAATAATGGCACCTAATCTGGGCTGGAAGAATATTAACTTCAAATATCTATTGAATCAATTTAAAGATGTGCCATTATATATTGAAAACGAAGCGATGGCTTCTGCGATATATGAAAGTTGGCTTGGAAGTTGCCGGGGAATTGAAAATTTTGTCTGCATTAATATTAAATCAGGAATAGGCGCAGGTATATTCATAAATGGAAAGCTTTACCGGGGTGTTAGCGGAACTGCTGGAGAAATAGGACATATAGTAGTTTATGAAAACGGACCTAGATGTGGTTGCGGTAATTATGGATGCGTGGAAACATTGGCGTCTGCAGGTTACATTGAACAAAGGGCAAGAAAAATGGCAAGACAGGGAGTCTCAATTAAATTGAGCAGTTTTAAAGATATTGACAGTATCTCTATTGATGATGTAGCTGTAGCAGCCAGAAATGGTGATGAGGCTTCAACTAATATACTAAAAGAATCCGGAAAATATCTTGGAATAGCTATTGCTAGTATAATAAACATGCTAAACCCTAAAAAGATTGTACTAGGTAAGAAGTTCACCAGATATGCGGATATTGTGCTGGATACTGTCAAGGCCGTGGTAGAGTGCAAAGCGCTTAAATTTCCAGCTGCAGATGTAGAAATTGTTGCTTCAGAAGTAGGAGACAGAGCATCTACAATAGGAGCAGCTTTAACACCTATTATAGAAAGGATAGGGGGACACTCCTGCACATGGAACATTTGTTCTTGACAAATATTACCTCATATGTTATAATTCAACATGAGGTGATAAAGTATGCCAAGAGTTGCAAGAAAAAAGTCGGAAGAGGCCATATACCATGTTATGTCCAGAAGTATCAGCGAAGTAGATTTGTTCCTGTGCGATGAGGATAAAGACCATTACCTTGCGCTACTGAAGCGCTACAAGGAAAAATTCTATTGCAAAGTATATGGCTACATCCTTATGAGCAACCATGTGCATATTTTTATAAACCCATGCGGAGCTGACATTTCATCCTTTATGCTATGCCTTAACACTGCATACGTAGCCTATTTTAACAAGAAGTACGATCGTCATGGACACTTGTTCCAGGGTAGATTTGCCAGCACTATAGTAGACAATGACACATACGCCCTGAAGCTTTCAGCATACATTCATAATAATGCAAAGGACTTGCCGGGATATACCGATAAAGAGGAATCATACAGGTATTCATCTTACGGGGTATATACCGGATACAGAAAAGATGTTGATGAGATAGTGGATACGGAGTTCATATTAGGGTTACTGAGCCAGGATAAAAGGAGGGCGCAGCAGAAATATAGAGCCTTTGTAGAATCAATGAAAGGAGTAAGTATAATAGAAGAAGTAGGTGAAAATATAGCAGAGGCATATACTAGTAACGAATACAGGGGCGAAAAGAGCTACGTAGTAAGAAGTAGGGCACCTGGAGAAATAGTGCAAATGATAGAGAGAATGCTAGGGGAGAAAATCATTGAAAAACTTAGGGCAAAATACAGGAGAGAAACCAGTCAAATCAGGGCATTTGTTACGTATATATTGAGGGTACTGTGTGGATACACTTATAAGATGATATGCAAATACATAGGGAACATGTCAATGTCAGGGATATCAAGGCTTACGAATGAAGGTTTCAGGTTGTTGAAAGAACAGATTATATACCAGAATGTATTCAATTCTTTAATACAGGTTCAAGGTTAATAAAAAACAAAAATTAATGGACCCGTATGGCTGAGCAGAATAAATAATTGAAAAACAATTGAACTTTTACAGGCCTTGTGCAAAGCACTAAGGCTTTTTTGTCGTTGAGTCAATTAATTAATTTATAGATAGAAGAAGGCAGGGAACTGCTAATGGTAAAAAATTTGAGTAAACAAAATCGCTGATATAGATGTATTTATTTTTATAAAAAAAAGAAGGAATGTCCCCGAGGTACCCGAGGTAAAAATCATTAAATTTGGTTAGCAAATAGTAGTATAAATCCGGAAGAATTGCAATGAATTCTGCCGTATAATAATTCAATATAGTTATTATCAATTGTGGAGAGTGGAATTATGCGTAATACAAGAGGTTGGATAGTAACATCAGCTGCAACAGGTATTAATTTGATTCTTGGGGTGCTCTATATCTGGAGCATTATGGGTAAGGCACTGATAAACGAATACAATTGGACGGCAACACAGGCTTCATTGCCTTATACCGTATGTATTGTGATGTTTGCACTGGTTATGATTTTTGCCGGGAGAGTGCAGGATGTTAAAGGACCGCGTTTGAGTTCAACATTTGGAGGAATTCTCCTGGGTGGAGGATTAATTTTATCCGGTTTTGTTAAAGAACCATTTTTAATGACGCTGACATTTGGAATCCTTGGAGGAGCGGGAATCGGATTTTGCTATGCAGCTACAACACCACCTGCAGTAAAATGGTTCCCCCTTGAAAAGAAGGGTTTGATTTCTGGCATTGTTGTTTCAGGGGTAGGATTTGCAGCAGTATACATATCACCTCTTACTAACATGCTCATAATGAACTTTGGAGTGGCAAAAACTTTTCTATTCATTGGGATTGCTGCATTGATTATATTAATTGTTTTGTCTCAGCTTCTGATAGACCCTCCAGCTGGCCATCTAGAGCAGATGAAACAAAAAGTGCAAAAGAACGGTGGTAAAATTTTTGAACATAAGAAACAGTTTGGCTGGCGTGAAATGTTAAAAACGTTGTCATTCTACAATCTATGGGTAATGTATGCGTTTACTTCATCGGCTGGTTTGATGATTATTGGCCATCTGACTGTTATAGCAAAAAACCAGGCACAGTGGGAACATGGATTCTATCTAGTAGTATTTCTTGCTGTTTTCAACACATTAGGAAGGATTGTCGCGGGAATTGTTGCTGATAAATTTGGACATATCAAGACAATGAGGATAATATTCTCAGTGCAAGCTGTTAACATGATATTGTTCAGCCTATATACTTCACCATTGCTCCTTGCTATTGGAGCCGCATTAACAGGCGCAAGTTATGGTGCATTGTTCTCGGTATTTCCTGTTGCTATTGCAGATTACTATGGTACCAAAAATCTAGGTGTGAATTATGGTCTTCTTTTTACTTCATGGGGATTTGGAGGAGTTATTGGACCGCTGCTTGCAGGAGGAATATTTGACGCTACAGGTAGCTATAACATATCATATGTCGTTTCAGCAGTACTCTTAATTATAGCGTGCTTATTAACCTTTGTTATTAGGTCTCCATTTAAAAAATAAATATAGATAGAACCACAAACATTGCTGTAGATTGATTTGTCTTTTCCATTATCTTTAATAGTGTAAATTAAAAAGAGAGTGTACACCTCTCTCTTTTATTTTTTATCTATCTTTTCCTTAATGCTTGATTTTAGTTAAACCATTATATAAAATGTTAATCAGCTTTCTCTTTATTCATTATTATTTTTGTAGGAGGTCCCAAATTGAAACTGTTGAGACAAATGTTGATAATACTGCTTATTTGCTGTGTAGGAGAAATTATACATAAATTGTTTAATTTATATATACCCGGTAATGTAATAGGCATGGTTATACTTTTCATTTGCCTTTGTACTGGTATTATAAAACTGGAAATGATTTCTGAAATCAGCAAATTCTTAATTGACCATCTTGCCTTTTTCTTTATCCCTGCCGGAGTAGGATTGGTTGCGTATTTTGACTTATTCAGAGAAAATTGGGCAGCCATTCTAAGTATTTCGTTTATTGTAACCATTGTGGTCATGATTATTAGCGGTCATACAGTTCAAGTGTTAAGAAAGGGGTCCAAAAAGTGAAGGAGCTATTTGACAATCCATTGTTTTATGTGCTTATTACAATTGTCGCATATGAGTTTGGCCTTTTTGTTTACAGAAAGACAAAGGTTTCTGTATTAAATCCATACCTCATTAGTGTCATTTTAATAATATTATTTCTTTCAAAAGCTAATATCAGCATAGAATCGTACAGTAAAGGAGGAGATTTAATATCTTTTTTTCTTGCTCCTGCAACAGTAATACTTGCAGTTCCTTTATATAAACAACTGAATCTATTAAAAGCAAATATCCTTCCAATTGTTGTAGGTGTCTTTGCGGGAAGTATAACAGCTATTGTAAGTGTTTGTGTATTATCAAAACTGATGAAACTACCACTCCCTATAAGTTTATCTTTAGTGCCAAAATCAATTACTACGCCTATTGGAATTGAATTGTCAAAACAGATAAAAGGAATCCCTTCAGTAACTGTGGCAACTATTATAATTACAGGGATATTCGGTGCGGTTTTTGGCCCTTTCATTTGCAAGCTTTTCAGAATTTCTGACAAAATTGCTGTTGGAATTGCGTTTGGAACGTCATCGCACGTAATTGGAACTACAAAAGCGGTGGAACTTGGAGAAGTTGAAGGAGCTATGAGCAGTCTTTCCATAGGTATAGCGGGTGTCATTACTGTTTTAATTGCACCTTTAATTTTGAAATTTTTATTTTAAATTTTTTGCAAGGGGGTACAATATTATAAATATATTATTCTGTTGAGGTTTGGCAAATGAAAGGTAAATTTGAAAAAACATATGGCCAGTTTTTAGAATATCTGCGTATTGTTATAAGTCCATTTAAGAGAATAGTAATCAAAGCTGAGTGTAGTATTCATAAGTTTATTAATATCCAAGCACTTGAAATAATTAAAAATGATAATCATTACGACGCTTACAGTTTTTTTAGTGATTATATCGTTCAATTGAACGATGGGGTCGTATGGGCGGACCAGGATCTTAAAAGCTTGGGACATTTTTATAATCCGTTTAAAAGAAAGGGGCTTTATGGCAATAAAAATGCCATGACATTAGCAATTGAGTATTATAACAAGGCCTTGTTTAATTGGAGGAATTCCGACGTTGAAACTGCAATGTTTTATCTAGGGGCTGCGGTGCACCTTGTACAGGACATGGCAGTGCCGCAACATGCTAATATAAGGCTACTTGATAACCATAGACAATATGAAAACTTTATCAGGAAAACCTATTTATTTACGCCAAGTTTTAAAGTAAACAGTGGAGGGTACTATTTTATGCGGCATATAGAGGAAGCCGTAACCTGCAGTGCCCGTAATGCTATAAAGATTTACTCCAGGCTGAAAAATATAGAAAATGAAACGAAGAGATTTTACACCATTACAAAGTTTATTTTGCCATTAGCCCAAAGAACCACAGCAGGATGTTTCATGATGTTTTACAAGGATGCATCAAAAAAGTAAAAAAAGTAGGGGACATTCCTGCAGAATTGCCAGAATAAAGAATGGCCAAAGTGCAGAATGGTCAGAATAAAAATCTTCTTTTGTATTAAAAAAGAAGGAATGTCCCCTGGAAAGGGGAGTTAGTATTGAATATTAATACTAATAATGCGAAATTTGAGGTTTCAGCAGTTAAGCCTGAACAGTATCCTATAAGCAATTTGCCTGAAGTTGCTTTCGTAGGAAGGTCTAATGTAGGAAAATCTTCAACTATTAATACTTTGTTGAACAGGAAAAATCTGGCGAGAGTCGGAAGAACGCCGGGAAAAACAAGAGAAATCAATTTTTATAATATTGATAACAAAATATTTTTTGTAGATTTGCCCGGCTATGGATATGCAAAAGTCTCAAAGAGCAAAAAGTCATCATGGGGAGAGATTATTGACACATATCTATACACACGTTATCAGCTAAAGTTAATACTGATGCTGGTAGATATAAGGCATACACCAACTGACGATGATAAAATTATGTACGAATGGATAAGAAGCTGCAATTTGCCTCATTTCATAATAGCCTGTAAAGCTGACAAAATTTCGCGCAGTCAAGTCAATGGCAGGCTTCAGGATATAAAATCAACTCTTAACCTTGATGATAAAATAGCTGTAATTCCTTTTTCATCAGAAACTAGACAGGGTAGGGACGAAGTATGGGGTCGAATAGTTAAAAACATTGAGATTGTAGGATAGAGACATAAAATTTTGTATTGTCTTTTCTTAAAATATAGATTATAATTATTATCAGGTAATAATATGATTTGATATGAAATATAATTGTTATGAAGAATGCCGCAATAAAGCTATATGTTTTATATTCTTGTCTGGGAGGCATGAAAAATGCATAGGGGTGTCAGCATTACTGTTGAAAACGGAAGAAGGATTGTAAAAGGCCTGGGATATCATGAGCCAAGGAAGGTAAGCAATCTTAAGGAACTGGTGAAAAACAGCGTTAAGAAATACGGCAATGCTGTAGGATTCAAATTCAAGGATAAGGAAGGTAAAATAATCGAAAAGACATATGTAGAATTTAACAGCGATATTGACTGCCTAGGTACTGCTTTGATTTCATTGGGGTTAAAGGATAAAAACATATCAATAATAGGTGAAAACAGATATGAGTGGGGAGTATGCTATCTTTCCATTGTAAACGGCACAGGGATAGCTGTACCTCTGGACAAATACCTTCCTAAAATCGAGGTAGAGAACCTAATAGAAAGAGGAAAAGTTGAAGCCATATTTTATAGTCCCGCCTATCAGCAAATTATGGATGATCTTGCAAAGACTAATAACAGGATAAAATATTTTATTTGCATGGAAGATTTTGTTGATGTAACTTATGAAGATTCAAGGTTTGTCACTTTGCCGGAGCTCATTGAAAAAGGACGGACTTTATTGGATGCCGGTGACAGGTCGTTTGTGGACGCTCCTATTGATGAGAATAAGATGACGGTACTTTTGTTCACATCGGGCACGACAAGCATGTCAAAAGGTGTTATGCT
>DULF01000104.1 GCA_012840535.1 Clostridiaceae bacterium | reverse complement strand
TTCAAGGTTTTCATCCCGGGGAATTCTCACAGGCGATGAAGTCCTGGTTTCTACCCCTGTCAATATGGCGTCAGCCATTCCAAATCCCTTAATCTTGCTGTCGAAGTAGCCAATAGATTCTTTCATGGGGTTGGTTACAAACTCCGGCAGGCATAAGTTGATATCCGAAAGCTCTATTTTTCCCGTGTAACTTGGTTTAACCGTACCAAGCCGTTTCGAAGCAACACCCTGTAAAAAATCTTCCAGTCTCTGTACGGGAGCAGAATTGTTCCTACCGGCTATATCAAACGCAAGCCTTTCCCATTTTCTCTGAAATTCAACTCCTGCAAGGGGGTGTGGGCTGCCGAAGTCTTCAGGTCCTACCGACACCACTAAAGCGCTGTTGGCATTCTCCTTGTCGCGTGCAAATTCACTCATGCCGTTTGTAACGATGGTACAGGGCTCAGACGCGGCTGCAACCACCAGGCCCCCCGGACACATACAGAATGAATATACCGTACGTCCTTCTGTCTTGTAAAACAGTTGATAGTCGGCAGCTTTCAGCTTGGGATGCCCTGCCATTTTCCCGTACTGCGCCCTGTTGATCAACTCCTGGGGATGCTCTATTCTGACACCTATGGAAAACGGCTTTTGAACAAACTCTATACCCTGTTTGAAAAGATTCTCAAAAGTATCTCTGGCGCTATGACCTATGGCTAGAATTACTACATCCGTGTCAAATTCCTCATTGCCGTTCACTATGACTCCTGTTATTCTTCCATTGCTGATGCGCAATGAAGTTACTTTTGATTTAAACCTTATTTCCCCACCTAAATTTTCAATTTTTCTCCGCATATTAATTAAAACATTTTTCAATACATCAGATCCTATATGGGGCCGGGATTTATACAATATTTCCTCATGAGCTCCCATTTCATAGAACTTTTCCAATACATAATTGCATCTTCGATCGTTGATTCTTGTAGTCAGTTTTCCGTCTGAAAACGTTCCTGCCCCGCCTTCTCCAAATTGGATATTGGATTCAGGATCCAGTTCACCTGTCTGCCAGTATCTTTCAACCGTTTTGCTTCTTTCTTCGACGCATTCGCCGCGCTCCAGGATATACGGCCTGTATCCGTTTTGGGACAACAAAAGGCCGGCAAATAATCCTGCCGGACCACTTCCTATAATCACAGGCCTGTTTTTGAGTTTAATGCTGCCTGGAACTAATGCTTCCTGTTCAGGTTCTTTATAAACCCGAACGTCACTGTCATTTACATTTCCTTTATACTTTTCCACTTCAACTATAACGGAATAAACAACAGTAATGCCAGGTTTTCTTCTGGCATCTATAGATTCCTTTATTATTCTCAGGCTTTTTAAATCTTCACATTTTAGCTTAAGCTTCTTTGCAGCAGCATATTTAAGCTGTTCTATTTCATCGTCAAGCGATAGTCTGATATTGTTTATAATAAGTTTCATAATGGCTTTCTTCATTGCTCCTGTGTTACTTTGCTTATTTTGACCTCTACTTCTACATTGTTGACCCTGCTGAAAGCAGACGGAAGGAAAAATTTCAACGGCAATTTGTGCGTGCCTTCTCCCAATCCTGCTACATCTACGGACGGCTTAAACACATCTTTGCTTAACGACTGGAAATCTGATTGTCTTCCTTTTACCGTAATTATTACACTGTCGGTTATGATCTCGTAAATTAAAGGCTCCTCACCCTCAGTGTTATTAGTCTCAGCATTCAATAAGCTTATCTCATCTTTGCTGAAGGTAAAATTTTTCCTGACAAGTTGCTCTATTGTTACATTAACGGTTACTTCTTCAGGAGTATCAATAAGGCTGATACCGCTAGGCAAAATTATTGGC
>DULF01000103.1 GCA_012840535.1 Clostridiaceae bacterium | reverse complement strand
TTCGGGGGTACCATAAACTTCTCCGCTTCAGCATATACCTCAGCTTCACGCCAATTTCCTTTATGCGGATAAATCGAATATTCATATTCCTGTTTCCCAAGACTTTGCCCGCCTTTTTCATGCACAAACACACCGGCGGAACGAAATTCCGTACAGATTATGTTCCTCACACTCCTGAACAGGGTTATGGCAATTGTCCCTTCCATGTTATTCATTGCTTCATATTCGAAGAAGCTGTTGCTTAAAACGGCAAATCCTGTATTTCCGTCGGATATGTCAACAAAACTCTGCATGGGTAACGTCTGCATTTCAGGATAGTATTCACCCTTTTCATCTCTTACCGGAGAAACAGGCCTTCTGTCAACAGTAAAATGTCCGGCTGCATCAGAGTATTCCGCCTTTATTCCAGTGTCAAACATAAGTCTCAGCCTGTGGTCCTCGGCGGTATTATCAACTACCAGTCTTACATCAACACGCTTTGAACCTTTCTTCAAAGTGTAATGACAGGTTATAGTCAATTCACTTTCTTCCTCACTCCTGCAACTTTCACCCTTTATTGCATTTTCAGGTCTGTGTGCATAGGCAGGAACCTTCATCTTTATCTCTGTCCCGATTGTTGCGGACAGAGGCCCGTTATCTTCAAGCCAGATTCTCGCAGGTGAACCTTTACTCGTATATATCCTGTTATTGTACGGTGGATAATACACCCAGTAATCTCCGCAATCACCGGCATCTTCAAAATAGTTAAGATTGGAATAAAGTTTGTTGTCACTCTTGTCCATTATACTGATCGTGCCGTCCTTCTCAACTTTTACCTTCAGGTATTCATTTTCCATTGTATTCACTGATGACGCAATGTCATTACCTTTACTCTTCCTCATCTCGGGCCAGAATACTGTTTTCCTGTTAAAGCTGCTTTTGGGAACAATTTTGAAAACCTTGTATCCGCATGCAGGAATATCTCCCGTATCCATATAAAAACAGAACCTGTCTGCATAGAATGGCCACGGCCTTGAATCAGGATCATGTACCGGCACAACTACCTCTTTCCTTGATACTAATTGTTTATCCATCCTGTTCCCGTGACAATTTTCAATGTCAAAATCCCAGATATTGTACTCTTGCGGAATGTCCACATATACTTTAACAACATGCCTTTGGACGGCAGGCGACGGATTTACCGCTACTAATATAACATCCCTGCTATCAAAACGGCTTAGATTAATTTTCTTTATCAATTCACCGCATACCGTTTCACTTACCGTTTCACTTATTTCAAGAGCCTGATTCAGCCTGTTTACGGTATCCTCTGCCGTTTTGTCCTGGGTAACTCCGTTTATTGAATCATGGGGATGGGAAAGAAGCATATATTTAATAGCTAAATCAATGAACTCTTTTTGGTATTCAATTCCCGCCATGCTGCCAATGACGGATAAAGGCTCTGTATTATGCAGGAGCGAGTTTTCGACCTTTCTGTTCAACCTCTTTATATGTGACCTTGTTGCCAGAGCATTGCTTGAACAGCTGCTTGCAGGACCGTCCCTGAGTTCACCCCTGACTACTTTCAGCTTCTCATAGTTGACCAGTTCCTTGAGCTTGTTTGTATATTCTTCAAAGGTGCTGTGAACAAATATTTTATCTTCAAACAGCTCATTTGCCCGCCTGATAATTTCTGTCAGCTCCCGCTGAGGGACGGTAAAATCACTCCCGTTCATAAGAATGCGATGAGATTTCAGTGTCGTCTCTTCCGTCCCGTCCCAAGCCTTCTGTATGGCTTCTTTCAATACTTCATCATGTATCCATCTGTTACCGTGGAGCATGAAATGGTCATTGAAAAAGTTTTTTTCATCTGCCTGATGGTATACCAGTCCTGACTTATTATGTACATATCTGTAATCGTCGGACAAGTAATCCATGCCATGCATTATAGGTATGTATGCATTCATGTAAAAGTTAGCCCTTGCGTGCTGGCCCAATCTTGTCGTCAGAACCCTTGTCCCGTCCGGTGCCTCCCATAAAAATTCACTCTCCGGGGCCCTCTCTTTTGATACGTTCTTGGCTGCAACAATGACATCAAACCCAAATCCTTTGTAAATCTGGGGAAATTGTGTTGTCTGTCCCCATCCAAAAGAATTGTAGCCAACCTTCAGATAACCGCCCAGACTTTCCGAAAATCGAATTCCCTTTAATAAGTTTCGAATAAGGGATTCACCGTCAACAGGATACAGGTCGGGAAGTGTGTACCATGGACCTATTGAAATCCTTCCTTCCTTTATATATTTTATTATTCTTTCCCTGTCCTCAGGCCTGACTTCAAGATAATCCTCAAACACTACACTCTGCCCATCCATGACAAAGTTTTTATAATCTGGGTCCGTGTCCAAAATATCCAGTAATTCCTTCATAAACTGAACGAGCATCATCCTGCTTTTCCACAAGGGATAACGCCATTCCCTGTCCCAATGAGTATGAGACACTATATACCCTGTATCTTTCTTTCCTTCCATAACATACCCTCCTGCAATTCGCAATGCATAACCATTAATAATACTTATCCTTCTTTCCAATCCGGATGCCTTTTGAATCATCATACCTCCAATAGCTTCCTTTTACTTCAACCCGGTTTTTCTCCCAGCCCGGAATCATTTCCATGGTTTCCTCCCATGTTTTAATCCCGCTTATAGCATCAAATACTTTCACATTCTGTCCACCTACGGCACATGCAATGCGGATGGATTCCTCTATCGATTTTCCGTTCAGCAAGGCGGCCAGAAAACCTGCAATGCTGCTGTCACCTGAACCGGTCGCAGATGCTACATCCGCTACATGAAAGCTTTCTTCGTGGAGTTCTCTTTCAGACCAGTTTTCAATGTCAGCCGGTTTGGCTTTACCCATTGATTTCAAAATTTCGCTGCCCTGAGTCCTTATATAGTAGCCCTTTATACCACATTTGATAACTGCTATTTTAGCCCCGTATGAAATAAGTTTCTCGCCCAGTTCAGGAAGCTTTTCAAGATCAAGGTTTTCCAAAATATCATGGCCTTTTGCATTTCTGTTCAATTCATCAAAATCATCCCTGCTTATCATGAACATGGTCTCTTCAATACTTGGAATATAGATATCCACATAGGGCAGCAGCTGCTTC
>DULF01000239.1 GCA_012840535.1 Clostridiaceae bacterium | reverse complement strand
GAGTTGAAGTATCCAGGGTTGCCCTTACATTGCTTTCCGGGGTAAGATCTATCAACTGGGCCGTAAGTCCTGTAACAGCCTTGCCGGTAGTTGGATTGAACACTTCAATTACCACCGGGAATTGAGAATTCTTTGAAGCCGTAATGACCAGATTGGATGGCTTGGTATACAGACCCCAAACGGTAAATTGAGTGTAACCGCAAGGCACTTGGTCCACCGTTATCTGCGCCGTATAAGACCCAGGCGTGAATGACCTGGAATACTCGAATTTCCCGTCTTCATCCACTGTGACAGGATAAAAGGAATTATCAATTTTTATCGATGCCGTAGTGATATTTGCCGCCGGAGTACCGTCCTTGTAACGCAATTCGCCTGAAAATGTAACGGTCTCATCCCGTTGATATTCATCCTTTTCGGTATCTATCATACCGATTAATTCCCGGATGATCATGATATCAACATCCTGGCTCACCGCTTCAATCCCGTCGGTCCCTTCCACTATAAGGGTGTACATACCTGTTTCCAATCTCAGGACAGGTATTTGTCCCTTGAACTCCTTGTTAACAGAATCAAAGCCTAAAGACCCTTCAATCACTTCAGCATCTTCACTGGCGGGTTCCAGGGTATAGGAAACACTGATGCCATCATTAAGTCCAAGGTATTTTGAAGTATCGCTGCCATGGTATAAAACAGCTGTTACCGGAATAAATTCGTCTCCCGTGGTAAATACGGCATACCCTGTATCAGGGTTCCTTTGCGGAGATTTTAGCTTCATCACCAGCGCATCTTCCATCTCGAATTCTCTTTCCCATGTCCGCATTGTGTGCGGTCCGGGAGGAGTTAAAGTCAGCTTGTTTTCGTCATCAATAACAATCTTTATAGTATGGATTCCTACCAGGTTTATGGGGCATTGCAATCCCACAATGGTAGTACTGTGCCCTCTTAAACCTTCCACCCTTATGCCTGTTACTTTTTTATCATCCACATAAAGGGAGACATTGAAGCTGTCAAAAACAGTTGATACACTATGATTGCTTACCCAGACCAGGAAACTTATGCTCCTGCCGTACTTTAAAGTTAATGGCGACCAGGTAACATCCGTAATGGTCAGGTCCGGGTAAATCAGTTCCAGTTCAGGAGTTTCCGCCTCCCTGATTGCCCCGTAATCACCTTCGCATACGGAACCTTGAGAATCAGCAATTACCTGTATTGTATGCACACCCGGGGTAACCGGCCAGCGTACCCACAGTTCCTTTTCTTCACCAGCAGCCAGCCTATCCACGGGCAAGCTCTTTACCAGGGTTCCGTCAACCAGGAAATCCACCCAGAAGCGGTGGGTTATATCCAGGGTGCTGATATTTGCAACTTTAGTCTCGATTGTCAGGGAAGTTCCTTCGGTAAGCACGGTTTCAACGGGTCTCCATGTAATATCGCCTATGGCAAGTTTCGGATAGGCTACCGAGAATTCCGGTGTCACAACCGAGAAGGAATTATTGTCGGTTTCCATTTCAATCAAGACAGGAACCGGATCATCCGCTTTTACGGTAATTGTGTGGCTGCCTGAAAGAGGCTTCATAACAAATGTAAGGTCCAGGGTGCCTTCCGGCGCCAGGTAATTAACATGCTGTTTTGCCTGCCACTGGCCGTCTATGTATAATGAAACAAAAAATCTTTCGGCGGGACTGCTCCCGTTGTTTTTAATTCTTGCGCGGTATACAAAAGGATCCTCGCTGGAAAGCTCAAGTTTGTCATCAGGAGCCCAGGTTACAGAAACCACTTCCACATCGGGGAAATTCACGGCCTGGGAACTTAAGGCACATATTCTCGAATTGTTTTCAAGGGTTGTTTCCTTTAAGTTGTCCAAGAGGTCGTTGGCAACAACCTTCAAAATATGGATACCGGGAGTTGCGACCCAGCTGAAGGGCACGTTAACTGTCTGCCCCACCTCAAGATGCTGTTCAACCTTGCGGTATCCCATATATTTGCCGTCAACATAGAACCCCACCAGGAAGCCCATATTGGCAGTCCCGTATCCCTGGTTCCCTATAGTAGCGTTGATTTGTACAACATCTCCCTCCACAGGGTCCTTTGGACTCCAGGTAATATCAGTAACGACCAGGTCAGGGCGGTTTTCACTGACAGTGATTACAGCGGTTGCTTTCGTTTCACAATTGTCGTTGTCACGGACGGTGAGTTCTATGGTGTATTCGCCGGGAATTTGATACATATGGGTGGCCATTGAACCTTTTTTCTCAACATTGCCATCCCCTGTACGCCACAGGTAAGATACAATATTTCCGTCATCATCCTTAGATGAGCGGCCGTCAAGGGTTACCATTTCGCCTGATTTCACCACGGTATCGGGTACGACAATTTCCGCTTTTGGCGGCTTATTCAGCCGGAAAGACTGCACCGCCTGGTTATTGTTTCCGTCAATATCTTCAGTGCCGGCTTCAGTTATGACCCGGGCATATATGCGGGCCGGAGAAGAAATCCCTTCGGGAACGGTCCAGTTAATGGATGCTTCTCCCTTTCCTCCCGGGCCAAGGATGATTTCAGTCCTGCCTATTTCCTCCTCATCCTCTCCTTCTCCGACAGTAAAGATTACCGTACCTTTTGCCCTGGCATAACCCAGATTTGTAACACTGGCTATTACCCTGGCGTTTCTGCCATAGGACGGTGCAATGGGATCTGCCGTTACTTCAAGGAGCGCCAGGTCGCTTTTTGCTGTCGGGACAGCACTCACCCATTGGGTGAACCCGCTTTCATTTCCTGCCCCGTCAACAGCCTTTATCATATAGTAGTATGCCTTTCCATTAACCAAATTCTGGTCACGGTACACCAGGCTCCTGGTTTCACCGATCTTTTCAAAAGTACCGTTGGGATCTTCACTCCGGTAGATTTCATAATAATCAGTGTCTTCGGAAGTGCTGCGCTGCCATGATATGGCAAGTTCTCCCCCGCTCATGGGATCCGTAACGGTGACATCCGAAGGCGCATCCGGAGGAGTCCGGTCAATCAGGTATCTTTTTATCAAGGTATTTTCTTTATTGCCGTAGTTTATTGCAGTAACCCTGAGGGCATAGTATCCCGGGGAAAGATGGGATACATCCCACTCCAGCGTGTATGAGTAAATCCTCCCGTCATAAGTCGGGACAACTTCGTCTATTTTATGCCAGGTCAAATCCTCCGGAATAAAGGTGGAATCCCCAAGAACACCGTATTCGAAAAGGAAGCTTCTTATGCCTACCGAATCACTGGCCGTTGCCGTTAGGGAGACCCTGCTGTTAAACCTGCTGAATTCCGCGGGATTTAACCCGGTAATAATGGGTAGGGTGGTTTGATGCTTAGCCTGGCCGGATGCTTCATCTGACAGATCGCTCTCCCGCCCCAGGTCATTCACCACTGAAACCTTGTAGTAATACACCTTAGTAGGATCGCACATTTTGTCAACGTAAACATTGGAGGTGATATCATCAGCGATTAATTCCCAGGAGCCCTCTTCTTCCCTGCGGTAGAGTTTATAATGGCTTACATCGGCCCTGTTGACAGGCACCCAGCTCACCACCAGTTTCCACTCCGCCGCATAAACTTCCAATTCCCGGGGAGCTTCAGGAGGATTATTTGCTATTGTATACTCATGTATGCTATCGGATGCGTTATCATTTACATCAACAGCGGTTACACGTATCTCACAATTTCCGTCAGGGTAAAGAGGTTCCCCTCCGGCCCCCACGGCCAGGGTATTCCAACTCAGGACCGCGTCCTCAGTGTCGTTTGCAGGTACCTCACCCAACACGATCCAGTCGTTTTCACCGGTGTCCCCGTCTTCTTTCACGCTGCGGTACGAGAATATGTATTTACTTACCCCTACATTATCCGATGCCCGAACGGTTAAAACAACCCCTGCCCTTAAAGGCGTGCCACCAAGAGGTTCAAACTTCTCAATCACCGGAGGAGTAATGTCCTGGCCGGGACGGACCTGCACAATATTGGACCTGCCGCTTTCATTGTTCACGCCGTCCACAGCGGTAACGACGTAATAACTGTCTTCATTAAGGGGCATAGTGGTATCGGTAAAGACAGTGCCTTTTGTCTGACCGATCAGCTGGTATTCACCGTCATGGGAAGATGCCCTGTAAATCCTGTAATGGTCCAAATCATCCAGTAAACTACCGGGCTGCCATGTAAGGATTACTTTAAGCTCCGCAGGATTTCCGGTAAGTGAAGGAGTTGCCGGCGCCGTGTTATCAACGGTATATGTTCCGGTAAGAACGGCTTCATTTCCGGCTGCGTCCCTGGCAATAGCCCTGATATGATATATGCCATCGTCTATTACAAGGGTATTCCAGACAGTGCTGCCTGAAGTGCCAGTCTGTATGTCAATCCATGAATTCCCGTCCACGGAGTAGGCAAAATCTATACTCGCAATGCCCACATTGTCCGATGCGACAACGCTTACACCCACATCTCCGCTCACCTTGCCGCCGTCTGCCGGCATAAAGGACGAAATCTCGGGAGGAGTTTCGTCCGGCAGGACTGTTACCGCACCTGATACAGCAGGCACACTTTCGTGTCCGTAGGTGTCAACGGCGGTAACCTTATACGTGTAGCTTTCTTCGGCTTCCACGTTTCTGTCAATATATGACAGCAGTTTGGTTTCCAGCAGAAGTTCATATTCCCCGCCGTTTGTGCTCCGGTAAAGCCTGTAAAAGTCAAGGTCGGCATCATCGACGTTTTTCCATGATACATCAACCCTCATTTCCCCGGCTTCGGCATTTACATTCTCCGGCGCCGCAGGAGGGCTGGTTCTAATATATATGATTTTTGACACGGGGGCACTGGCATTGTCGGCCTGGTCATAAGCACGAGCCCTGATTTCATAATACCCGTCCGATAAATCGGAGGTATCCCATGAAAAGGAAGCAATGGCTTTCACATTCCGGCCGCTGTTGACTGTGACCGGTTCGAACTCATGCCAGACATTGTTTTCATTGTAAGCAAATACTACTTCTTTTACCCCTATGTTGTCGCTGGCTTCAACTTTGAGTTCCAATATGTCCCCTTTACGGGAAGTTACGAAATTGGATGCAACCGGTGGTGTAACATCCTGGAAAGGAGTTGCTTCAACGGCTGCCGATAGATCGCCCTCATTCCCGTAAATATCCTCGGCTGATACCTGGTACCTGTATTGCTTTCCTACCTCTACATTTAAATCTTTATATGTTGTAATTGTATTTTTTATTTTATCCGCGATAAGGATGTAATCTCCCCATTGTTCGCCTTCATAAACCGCACGGTAAATTTTATAATATTTAATGTCGGCTCCCGGTACAGGCTGCCAACTTATGTTTATTTCCACCTGGCCGGGTTCTGTTGTAACCCCGGTTGGCGCTTCCGGCAATACCACATCGGCCGTGAATTCAACCTGGGCGTATACATTGCTTGACCGGCCTCTCAGTATAAATGTATGAGTTCCCGGAGTAACATTTTTAACGAAACGCCAACTGATAGTGACATTTCCGTCATTATCAGCCCACTTGAGGGCAACAACCGTGGTCCCGTCCATGATAAGCTCGGTTTCTTCTCCCGGCTTATACCCAGAACCCGTGAAGGTCAATGTTTCTCCCGGACCGGCTGTCTCAGGGGATACCTTCAATTCAGCTTCTATATCTTTGACCGTTGCTGAGACCACCTGGGACCTTTCGCTTTCATTCCCTATATTGTCAACCGACGAAACGGCAAAGTAAACCGTCTGACCGGGAGTAAGGTTTTGCCTTGTATAGGAAATTACAGATTTATCGACTGTTGCCACATTACCCAGGCTGTCTGCACTGGTGCCAAAGTACACTTTATAGCTCTTTAAATCATCTGCCGCCACCGGCTGCCAGCTGACAGTTGCCGAAAACAGTTCACCCGCGGCTTCTACACCTGTTGGAACGGGAGGCGCCACAGTATCAAAGCTGTATGTCTTAATTACCGGTTCACTTTCATTGCCCACGGAGTCCCGGGCAATGGCACGTACTTGTACATCTCCATTCAGGGATGAAGCATCCCACCTGAAGGTTGTAGTACCCATGGTCGCGTTTGTAGCAATTGTGACCCAGGTAACTCCATCAAAATAGGAAAGCGTAATGCTGGATAAGGCCAGGTTATCAGTGGCTGTAACTGTTATAGCTGGCTGCCGCCCGAACAGGGTACCTTCTTCAGGCGTCATGGCGTTGATTACCGGAGGTTCATAATCTGAAACCGCTGCCGCGGAGGCTATGTTGGAATCAATACTGGTTAATCCTACATTATCAGTCGCCGTAACTTTATAATAATATGTCAAACCGGACTGGACATTTGTATCCTGGTAGGTAGTATTGCTGCGGCCGTTGTTAGTTCTTATATTACTGTAAGGGCCGTTAATACTGTTGGCACGATAGATGGTATATCTAATTACATCCGTATCCGGCGGCGCATCCCAGGACAGGTTTATTCTTCCGGTGCCATAGGTGGCGATAAGATTCTCCGGAGGCCCCGGCGGGGTCAGGTCTACATGGTAGTTGGCAATTCTTTCCGCTGAATTCCCCCATCTGTCGTATACCCTGTAACGTACACTTAATGAGCCGGTGGACAAGTCTTCTGACTGTATTCTACCAGAAAAATAACTTGATGAAAGGGGACCGGACACCGGAACTACAGGAATCCAGTCAGATCCGTTCAAGGAATAATCCATTGTCGCCCAGGCACCTGTTGTTCCTGAATTATCTCTAAAATATACCCTGAATTCAAAGCTGGAGTCAGTTCCACCAATTGTTGCATTATCATTTGGACTAACGCCGGTTATGCTGGGTGGTGTCTCATCTGCCGGGGTAGTGGCTTCAATCTCTCTGGATCGGGCTTTATTTCCATACTTGTCGGTAGTCTCCACCAGGTAGTAGTAGGTAGTATAAGGAGGCAATTCCTTATCCGTATAATTGGTTGTATTTTGGCCAGAGATATAGGCAATCCGGCTATACGGTCCTTCGGGAGTATTACTGCGATATACGCTGTAAACATAAGAGGATGGAAGATCCGGGTCGGTTATAGGCTCCCATTCCAATGTAATTTCCCCGTCTCTGATAGTGCATGTCAGGACGGTCACGGCGCTTACTTCGAGATCCACCTCCCAGGGCGTTTCAGTTATTAGTTCTCCCTCTAAGCCTGCTGCGTCCACCGCCTTTACCTTTAAAAGTACAGAGTATGTTCCCGGGCTTAAAGCCTCCGTATTCCAATCAAAATAGATATAATAATAATTGGTGCCCTTGTTTAATTTCTCTTTCGTTATACCCTGGGATGTCCAGGAAACACCATTGTCAACGGAGTATTCCGCATCCATTGATGCAACCTCTTTATTGTCAGTAGCTTCTGCATAAAATCTTATTTCAGGTCCTCCTGTGGATGTTCCGCTTCCCGGGTTGATAATTCTAATTTGCGTTACATTGGGAGGAGTCATGTCATCCAAGGGATGTGCCCAAACTATCAGAGAATCGCTGTAGTTGTTGAATGTATCTACAAACCTGATTTTATAAAAATAAGTCTTTCCGATTGTTCCCGTCTTGTCTTCATATTCCGTAATATTTTTGTTGGTAATTTCTGCCAACTTTGTATAGTTTCCATTAATGCTTTCCGCCCGATATACCTCGTACCTTTTGAAATCATCATCCGGTACGGCATTCCATGTTAAGAATACCGCTCCTTCTCTGGGTTCAGCCTGAACATTGTCCGGAGCAGAAGCAGAAAGGTCCAGGTTTATAATGCGATCTACAAATGCACTTAGCCCTTCATAATTTTTAGCAGTAAATCTCAGGATATATTCTCCTGAAACCAATCCTGCGGTATTCCAGTTTCTATCCAGATAATAATAATTACCGGACGCGTTACGTGACGGCTTTGCTGAAACAATAAGTGTCCATGATTCACCGCCATCAGATGAGTATTCAAACATAAAGATTTCCGGACCTCTTGGGGAATCTTCAGTTGCCCTTAATGATAATGGAACGCTGGGCCCTCCTACATATGGATTTGTATCAACGCTGGTATATGTTATTACTGGAGGCGTTACATCTCGCAAAGCTGATGCTGAAACTTCGTTGGAATATCCGCTTTCATTGCCTGCTCTGTCCCTGGCGGTAACTACATAATAGTAAGTAACTTCAGGCGCAACGCTTGGGGTTATGTCTTCATAACTTGTGGTGTTTCTATATGTAATAAACTCATATCCCTCTCCCT
>DULF01000102.1 GCA_012840535.1 Clostridiaceae bacterium | reverse complement strand
TTGAGTAATATTCAGGTTTTCAAGGTTCATTTGTCCTGTCACTATATGTCAGGACTATTTGTGCTGCCTTGACTATTTTTCAAAGGCCTTGCACTTCTCTTTTTTTCGTGTTATCTTACATTTAGTGGCTTCCATTTGTAGGTTTTTTTCTTTTTAAACCTACTAGAAGTCTTTCAGGTCTCCTTTCTTTCATACTAAGTTAACAGAGCCACTAAGAGGTTACATCTTTGTTCTCAATGTTTATCCATCATTTAAAAATCAAATTTATTGAAATTTTCCGCATTATATTTTTCTGTTTTCTTTGCCCAGGGTATCCCAACGTCAGAAAACAGGCAATTTTTGCAGGACACGGTTTCTATAATGTTTTCTATGTCCTTATTATAAACAGCCGGTGAAACTTCTCCCATTATTGTCTTGTATTCATCTTCAATTAAATGGATTTCTCCGGAAGATTTAAAAGCAAGATTGGATGCAAGCACGAATTTTCGCGATTCCTCCAGCCGGAACGGTTCAATTTCACTTTCCTTGTTCATATAATCTATGACTAAATGGTAATAATCTTCACTCATATGCTCTCTGTGAGATACTTTTTTTATTATTGAACCCTTCTTGTCAAGAACGGTTACATCTCCGTTTGTTTCCCATTTCGCGATTCCGTTTTGTCCGGTTGCCAAAATATAAGGTATTCTGTCTTCTTTAGCACAAATGGTTACATAGAAGTTTGCCTTTAATCCATCTTCAAACTGGATCTCTATGCCTGAAAGGTCGTCACCCTCAATATTGTTTGCATGGTATAATTCTGAGCGTACACTTTCTATTTCCTTGTTTGCAACGATTAACAGGTTATTTAAAAGATGTGCAAACGGATTGTTTGTTGCTCCGTCTAAAATATAATTGTTGCCTATCCTCAATTTACCTGTCCAATATGAACGAGTAAAATAAGCTAAATCACGCCGCCACATTCCCACTGCCGTAACTTGCTTAAGTTCACCGATTTTCCCAACTTCCTTAAGAAAAGCCATAAAACTTTTGCATTTTGACATCTGAAAGTTTACGAAACAATCCTTGCCGCTTATTTTATTTTCAGCAATCATAATATTAATGTCCTGGATTGTAACAGCCGGAGGCTTTTCAAGCAATACTGTCAATCCTTTTTGTGAAGCCTTGAGAAACATTTCTTTATGCAGTGGTATTGGTGTAACTATATCCAGCAGGTCTATTTTCTTCTCATTCTTTAGCATGTCATCAAAATCCTTATAAATATTGACATGTGTAAAATTATATTTCTCTAAATTCGTATAGTATTTATCGATAAAAGGCTCACAAACAGCTATAAGTTCAGCTTTTCCGGCTTCACAGACCTCTTTTATAAATTTAAGGTGCCACGCTCCGTAGCCACCGATTCCTGCAATTGCTATTTTAATCATCCGGGCTCACCTCTTAAATCACTTAGCTGTTTTCATTTATAGCATTCAATATGGCAGTATAGTTTTGCTTCCACCGGTCCATAGGCACATCTTCTGTGATGCCGATTAAAAAACCTTCCCCGTTTCCGGCTTGCTTGATAAGCTCAACTGTTCTTTTATAAATCTCCTCCGGACTTTCCAGATGCCAGGCACAAGGAAAATTCAACCACAACGCTTTGTTTTTGATTATCTTTCTTGTTTCCGAAACAGACAGATTCAACCCTACATCATAAGCCTCTATATAATCAAGGGCGCTATCTGCCACTTCGTAAATAACAGGTTTTATGTTGTCGTCATAATGGCTTCCCAAAAGCTTACCTTTTTTATGTAGAATTTCCGCAGCTTCGGCATAATGGGGGGCAAAATATTTATTGTAATCTTTACCGCCAAAAAAAGCCGGCATATAATTCCCACCATAATTTACAGTTTTGAGCGGTCCATCTGCAATAATAGGATAGACAGTGCGTGAAAACTCAACCTGTGCATTATATAGTTTCATTATCTCATCCCTGTTGTCCATCCATTCATATGAGAAGGTTTCAAGGCCCATGCACTGGATTGCAATATAGTTAAGGGGTTCATAACTAATATGGTCCCTTATTAAATAATCCTCCCCGCGCATATCCTGAAAATCAGCAATATATTTATAATTGGGGACGGCAACCGCATTTTTGATTAAAAAAAACAACGCTTTGTAATCTTCTTTACTTTTAAACAAATATTCATGCACCCATGTTGTTTTGTCATCAACTTCAACCAAGCTGCTAAGCTCACCCACGGGTGTTCTGTAAATGGTTTTCCTGTAATGGCGTCCATTCTCATCATAAACAATAGTTTTTATATCAATATCAGGGTAGACAACACTATAGGAAAGTACCCTTTCGATTATGCACATTCCATTATTTCGAAGCTTCCTTTCAACATCGCTGTATGAAATTTTGTTTGAGTATACTGTAAATGGAATTTTGTCAGCCCTTCCTCCGGAAACGGCAATATGGACTCTTTCCCTTGGCGTCATTATTACTCCATCCCTTCTATCCTTCAGCTATCCTTTAACTGATCCGGCTGTCATTCCGGAAATAATATGCTTTTGTAAAAATGCATAAACAATAACAACCGGCAGAATTGTAAGCACAATGTCTGCAAACACAAGGTTCCAGTTAGTTGAATACTTCCCGAAAAATCCATACACAGACATGGGCATCGACCACTTTTTCGCATCCGCAAAATACATTTGAATCTGGACATCATTCCACACATTCATAATATTGAATATAAGTACTGTAACAGTAGTAGGCTTCAATAAGGGAAAAACAACTGAATAGAACATTTTCAGCTGGCTGGCCCCATCAATATATGCCGCCTCATCAATTTCCCTCGGTATTGTTTTAATAAACCCAACATACATAAAAATGCTGAAAGGAAGTCCATAAGTTACATAAATTGATATCAAACCCGGATAAGTGTTAACAAGTTTCAGATTACTTAAAATCCAGTATGTAGGTATCATTGCGCTGGGCACGATAAGGCCTGAAATAAACAGGAAATAAGCTTTATTTGTAAGCCTGCTGTTTTTCCTGGAGATAACAAAGCCTGCCATTGAGGAAAACAAAATAATCAGAGCCACCGAGAAAAAGGATACAATTACTCCGTTAAAAAATGCCCTGAGAAGCTTCCCTTCCTTAAATACAATTGCATAGTTTTCAAAATTCCAGACAGCAGGCAGAGCAGCACTTAACCTGTTTGCATCGGCTTTCGGCTTAAATGAATTTACCAGAACCATCCAAAATGGAGCTAACATGCAAATACTGAAAAAAATCATAATTATTTCAAAGATAAATTTCTGAATAGCCAGTTTCAATCTCATTACATTTCCACCTCAAATTTTCTCATAAATCCCAGAATAACAAAGCTTGCTATTGAAACTACAACACTGAACACCAGTCCAACTGCAGCGGAATATCCCAGCAATCCTTCAGCAAAAGACTTATATATCAACGTGGAAAAAACCTGTGTTTTATTTGCAGGTCCGCCGTTTGTAAGCGCCATTACCTGTGCGAAAGCCTTCAGACCGCTTATAAGGCACATCAGTGTACTGATGTTTACTGCAGGCATAATAAGTGGAACCGTTATCCTGCGAACTTTTTGCATGTAGCTTGCTCCGTCAATTTCCGCACTTTCAAAATAACTTTTATCAACACCTTGAATACCTGAGAAATATATAACCATACAAACTCCTGTACCTTGCCAAATATCCATCGCAATTATTGATGCCAGGGCAAACCTGGTATCCACCAGCCATTCCTGTGCCAGAAAGCCAAGCCCTATTGCCCTTAATGTCTGATTCAACAAACCTGTCTGGGGATTATAAATTGCCGTAAACACTATGCCAACGACCATGGTACTTACGAGAATCGGCATAAAGAATACAGTTCTGTAGAAATTTGTTAACAAAAGCTTTCTGGATACTACCAATGCAAGTATAAAACCGAACAAATTCTTAAAAAAACTTGTAGAAATGGTGTAAATTGTCGTATTGACAAGTGCTGTTTTTAAAATTCGCGACTTTATCATCATTTCAAAATTTTCTAATCCAATAAACTTCATTTTTTCAATGAAAAATATGTTCCAGTCAGTGAATGACAGGATAAATCCTATCAGATTCGGGAGAACGAAAAACATTGCAAAGGTCAGGAATGCAGGTACTAAAAACCAGTTGCTGTATCTCAGGCATGTCTGCTTTTTCATCATCTACATCACCTCTTCTTAAAAAATAAGGTTCTAAAGTCCTGGCCGGAACTGTTAGAACCTTATTTACATAATCACCAAGTAATACATTACCAGCCTTCAAGTCCAGCCGCCTTATTGAGAGGTATTAAGCTTTCATCAAATTCTTCCAATAATTTCTTAATATCATTTTCATCCTTACATTCCGTCATTGTCCTTATGCCATATATATTCTCAATCTCTCCGTATTTCATCCCCGGCAGATAATTTGTGAGGAAAGAACGTTTCATCGGTAATCCGAATTCATCCGAATAATATACCATTTCCTCTGCCCATTCATTTGATTTTGTATCAATCTTTAATGGACACATAGCAGGCATTTCATCATAATATTTTTTAAGTATCTCATCACTCATTACAAAATTAATGAATTCCTTGGCTTCCTGGACATGTTTGCTTCCGTTGTAAACATACATTCCGCTCTGAGAAGGTGCAACGTATACGTCAATTATTTCATCATCCAATGTAGCAGGCATCATGCCCATATTGGGAAGTAGTTCAGGGAATGATTCCTTAACTTCACCCAGATGCCATTCTCCTGATGCAAACATTGCAGCCTCGCCTTTGCCGACAGCTTCAAGCGCCATCATGTAGGTTGCTGATTTCCAGTTATCATTTATATATCCCTTGTCCCTGAAATTTAAATACCTCATCTGCATTTCAATTATTCCCGGTACATCTGCAAAACCAATTTCATGTTTCAGAATTTTCTCAGCAATTGAAGGATCCCTGTCAAATACATGTCCCCAGGAATAATACATCCAAAAAGTCATTGTCCATGAGTCTTTACCGGCAAAATAAACAGGTGTTACACCTATGGCCTTGATTTTTTCACATGCATTCATCAAAGCGTCGTATGTTGTCAGCGGAAGCTCGACTCCTGCTTCTTTCATAACATTTTTATTATATATAACGCCAACTGCCGTTGATGCCCCATAAGGTGCACAAATAATTTTGTTATCAGATTTTCTGGTTATTTGTTCAACCAAGTCGGCGCTTCTGATTTTTTGTATCCACGGTCCTTCCAGTGGCTCACATTTGTCAGCGGAAACGAGATCTGTCAACGCATTGTCTGCAAACAGATCCGGAGCATCACCGGTTGCAAGCTTGGTCTTAATCAGATTTTTAAACTGGTCATCAGGATAAAGCTGGAAGTCAATTTTATTCCCTGTTGCTTTTTCATAGCTTTCTAACATCGCTCGCAGTCCATTGTTGTTCCATTGCTGATAAGTTGCGAATGACAAGGTAATAGGCTCTTTTTTTGCTTCCTCTTCCTGAGTGGAAGCAGCCGGTGCCTGTGTTTCCTCTTTAGATGCACCTTCATCTTTAGTTTCTGAACTCTTTGAACATGCTGTAAACATTGCAGTTAACATAATAACTGTCATTAATAATGCCAAGAATCTTTTCATTGTCTTCCCTCCCGTGCTTATTTTTATTTATGTTCAAAATAAATTCAGTACAAATTATACTATTCTATATATTTCGGGAAATGGCTTAAACTGAAAAACTGCATGTAATATTGTTAAATGATTTTTCTTTACTCACCTGGTTTTATTGTTAACTTAACTTTTTTGCTTAGCATTTCAACCAGCTCCGGAATATCTGTAACGTTTAAAATGCCTGGTATTGTAACTGATGCATCCCAGGAAGTAGTATCTGCTTTTAATAATGATTCATAAGAACTCAGCATGTCAATCAAAGTAACTTCTGAAACCCTTTTGCTCAGAAGCCCTGCAAACAACGCAACCAGTGCAGCCTCACCTTCTGCTTCAATATGAATGCCATTATCATCTTCCGGTATTGATTCTATAACTTGGAGAATATCAAAAACCCTGCAACCGATCAAAACCCGGTCAAGCATCATATAAGTGTGGAAATAATAACGGTCCAGCCAATCATCGGTGTTATTTCCGACACAATAACAAACACCGTATTTTGTCTCTCCGATTCCTCTATAATCACAGAAAACAAGCGTTTCTCCGTTCAACACGCGGTCATAATATGAGCCCAGCAATATTGAAGGTTTTCCATTGCTGTTTAAAATTAGCGTTGTTTTGCCATTTTTATTTTTCCTTAAAATATTTACCGGTATTTCGATTCCATGCTCACTTTCAACTACCAGCTTGATATGTTCTATTTCATCTTGTTCAATGGCAGTGTCAATTGTTTTTACTTTCGGCTTGCCCATTTTCGGCAATCTTAAGAGCTTTTTGATGTCTTTATATGTAACAACCTTATGTTCAGAAAACTTCATACCTTTCAGTATATCAAGCACGTTCCTGCTTCCAGGTATCTCCATAACCTGTCCTAATGGTGCCACACTGAGCTCACTGACCTTCAGCAGTTTTACATCCATTTCATAGTCCGGAGCCTCTTCGGGATTTCCCAAGTGCTTTTGAAAAAACTTATAGGCAGCAATTCTTTGTGCAGCATACATGCCATGCCCTGTATATTCCGTTGCAAACTCCAAATTTTCTGCTGCTCCCAATATTTCATAAAAGGGCTTTACATCTTCAAAAACATTTATTGAGCCTTTAATGGGAAATTCGTCAAACATCGCCGTATTGATAAGAAGCGGCCGAGGCGCAAAGGCTATGCAGTTTTCTGCCTGCTCAAAACCGTCCTTAATTGTTGAATCAAGTTGCTGTTCAGCATCTGCTACCTGTTTTGCATGCAGGAATGCCCTTTTCCCGCAAATGTAACATGTTGGCACTGCCGCTGCAATCCTGTCTTCCAATACCATTAAATAGATTGTAAGCATTCCTCCTCCGGAAGCTCCTATTGTACCTATTCTGTTTACATCAACTTCTTCTCTTGAAACAAGATAATCTATGCTGCGGATAGCATCGTTAATGAAGAAATTGGCAATATTCACATTCTTGGTTAAGCTTCTTAATCCTAGTGTTTCATGTTCATAAACAGAATACTTTGTAAGCGACTTTCCTGTTTTTTTATTTAGAAGCTGTATGCGTTCTCCTTGTCCTATAGGATCATAAATCAATACGACAAATCCCATTGCCGCCAGATTACCCGCCAGTTTCTGATGGTCGTGGTCCGCTTTTCCGTCATCCCAATGCCCTAAATTAATTAATATGGCAGGAGCTTTTGCCTTAAGATTTTTAGGAATATACAAATTGGCAGTCACATAAAACTTGGGCAAGCTCTCATATATAACTTTTTCTATGTAATAATTATCTAATTCAATTATTCCTGTTGTTTGCGCATTTAGTGGGCATTTATTCTCAATGAAATTACCAAGGCTTTTTTTAAACTTTTTCCGCAGCTCAACCTGATATTGCTCAACAGTACCCTCATTTACGTGTTTGAATCTTATTTTATCGATCTTTGCAAATGATTCTTCAGCAAGCTTTAATATATGGTTATATACCATATCATCCTTTTTATTTATTTGGTGTGCCCGTTCATGTATTAAATCATTAAAAACCGTTAAGTTTATCAAACGTCCCATCTCCGCTTTCTATTTGCTCTCTAATGCATATAAAAGTATAATTTACCGTTTTCCCTTTGTTAATGTGAAAAAGAGAAAAGATAGATGTAAAATTGTTAAAAAGATACTGGCGGCTGTTGAACAATCTTCTTGTAAATATTATACTTAAATTAGACTGTTGACGGAAATAAAACCATCTCGGGAGTACTTATGAAAAGGCATATCAGTATAAAATCTAAAATTTTATACTATTATTCTTCTTTGGTGATTATTATAATAACGATAGTTACGACAATATTTGTCATTGTTTTAAGCAACTACCTGAAGAAGACTGCATTAAGCAACATGATGAATACGGTAAATTCCGTTTCCTCACGGCTTGACTATTTTTACAGCCAGATGAACGTGCTTTCCACCCAGGTTGCATATAACAAAACACTTGTTAATATTATGACTATGGCGTCAATAGACGGTAAAAAGGATTCCAATTATTTTACTGAGAATTATCAAGACAGGGTTACAGTGCATGAAATATTGGTATCAATAAACAGTCCAAATATTATATCCCAACGCATATCTGTTTTTAATACCAGTAATGATTTTGCTTCTGTCGGGGTGGTTGACAGTGATGACTCTGCTGTTGAACGGTCTTTAAGCCTGCCTGTTTGGAGCGAATCAGTCCATTCAAAAAACGGCACTGCCGTGATCATCCCGCCTCATTTTGATTTCTGGAAGGAACAGGAGGATGCTGATTTTGTAATTTCACTTGCCCGCTCAATTACTTTTAATTCAAACGTCAGTGATCCTTTGTTTTACATAGAAGTCCAACAGCCTTATAATAAACTTGAGAATGTTTGTAAACTCGATGAAAGCGGCTCATATTTGATAGTTTTTGATTCTGAAGGAAATCTTTTATATCCTGTTGATAATAATATTGAAAATATCGATTCATACTTTTCTGCCGAAATAAAGAATAATATCATATTCGACAGCTACTTTGCCTGTAAAAAAATATCTTCTGTTTCGGGTTTCACAACTATGCTGTTAAAACCGATAAGTACAGTAATTGCACCTATCAGGATGGTTATTCTGCCGCTTTTGGCCGCAGCTTTCTGTTTGATTTTATTGACCATTGCCATTATCAACAAAATAACAATAAATATTACGAAGCCAATTCACGATTTGTGTGAATCGGTAAGCACGGTAAATATATCCAGGCTGCAGGCTTTTGAGTTTCCTGAAGATATAAAAAATGACGAAGTTGCAAAATTAAAAATCTCCTTTGAAAAAATGCTTATTCGTCTGGAAGAGTCCATGCTTCAGACAATGCGGGCGCAGAAAATGGAGGTTGAATCACATTTCCTGGCTCTGCAGGCACAGGTAAACCCTCATTTTTTATTTAACAGTATATCCGGAATAAGTTACCTTGCAATGCAATACGGACACCTGGATATAGTTGAAATATGCGACTGTCTTGCATTTTTGATGAGATATTCCGGTTCGTTTAAAGATTCTGACGTAACTCTGCAGGATGAATTATGCTATTGTGAAAATTACCTCCGTTTATATAAAGCCCGTTATGAAGATCGTTTTGTTTATTCCATCGAGTGTTCTCCCGATATTGCGTTAATCCGCGTGCCTAAGTTAATTATTCAGCCAATTATTGAAAATATATTCCAGCATGCATTCAAAGATACCTCCTCTACCTGGGAAATCAAAATCAATGCTTATGCAGCAGGAGATTTTTGGTATATCGAAACAGCTGATAACGGCTGCGGGTTTTCAGACGAAGCTATAAAGAAGCTTAAGGAAGAATTCTGGGCTATTGACCAACAACTCCTTTCCCATAATTTTACCAGGATGAGCATTGGAGGTCTCGGTCTTAAAAATATTTATGCGCGGTTAAAGCTTCTTTATAATGAAAACGCTTTGCTGGAAATTAATTCTGAAAAGAATAAAGGAAGTACCGTTCTCATAAGGGGAAAAATTGAAAAAACTGAGAGGGAGGATTTAATATGAGCAAAGTCTCAGTATTAATTGTTGATGATGAACCATTACTGTTAAAAGGCCTCAGCTCAATTATTATAAAAACGAATCCTAACTTCACAATAGCGGGAACTGCATATGACGGAAAGGAAGCTTTGGAAAAGATTGAAAAATTAAATCCTCAGGTTGTTTTTACAGATATCAGGATGCCGGGCATGGATGGGTTAACCTTTCTTTCACTGGCAAAGAAGCACTCCCGCAATTTTATACCAGTAATAATAAGCGGACATGATGAATTTGAATATGCAAGGAAATCCATTCAACTGGGTGTCGTCGAATATCTGCTTAAGCCGGTAAAATTAGCTTCTTTAAAAACATTGCTTGAAAACTTGTACAACAAGGTACGGCTTAATCAATTTCAGCGCCAGGAGGAACTGCTTAACCTTTTAAAATTTGGCCCGGTTGATGAAAAAGAAATTAACAGCCACTTCGGTAATTATAGTTCTTTTTCATGTGTATTAATTTGCGCAGGCTCCTATAACAACGTAAAAGTAAAACCTGAAACGCCTTCCTGGAGTTTCTGGGAGGAAAATAATTTAAAAGAAATAATAGAATATACCATAAAGCCGGAATATGACTACTGGGTTCTTGACCTGGAATACGGAAATCAAAAAATGGTTGTTTTTGCAAAAGAAGATCCATTTACTCAGGAAGATTTAATAAATCAGAATTCGTTATATGACAAATTATCAGAACTTCATTTTCCTATTACTTATGTTTTTGGAAGCCCATTTACCAACCTTCAGAATTTATGTAACCAGATACACCATATGCAACAGCTTTTGGTAAAGAATTGTATTTTCGGAAAATCAATAAAAATTGACAGTGACTTGCCGGATAAAAACAATCATAAAATTAACCAGTCCTATTTTGAAAAATTGCTTAAAAACAATCAGTTTTCACTTTTTATTCAGCATTCTTTAAATTACATTAAGTCGCTCGAAGGCCAGTCCTGCCTGCAAATAAACCTTGAAACAATATGCAGGCAATTAATAACCATGTTTTATAATAAATTATTAGATTCAAACAAAATATTAGATTCGAAGAAAATCTTTTTCTCGGATATTATGCTTAAAATCTCTGAAGCAATTTGCTGCTCAATTAACTATGATCAACTTGTGGATAAGCTTTCAGGCATCTTCTTTGAATTGCTGGGCACAAATAATGATTTGCTGTTACACAATGCCGACCATCAGCAGATTGCAAACAGCATCCAAAATTATATTGAAAATAATTATTATAAACAGATTTCTCTGGGAACTCTATCAAATATTTACGGGCTTGTGCCACCATACTTAAGTAAAATATTCAGCACTTATAAAGGTATCAGTCCAATAGACTATTTAACCAATATAAGAATAAGAGAAGCTAAAAAGCTCCTCCTTTCTTCACCAACTATATTATTGAAAGACGTGGCTCAACTTGTGGGGTACGATGACCCCTACAACTTCAGCAAGGTTTTCAAGAGAATTACCGGTATAAGTCCATCCGAATACAGGAATAATCAAACTGTCAAACAGTAAGAATAAAACTGGCATTAAGGTATAGGTACATTAATGTACAGAGAATGTATGGGGTGCATTTCAGCTTCGAATAAATGTCCCGTAGGAATTATTTCCCCTTTCCTAATATTTTATTGATAAATCCTGCAAATTTTATGCTTGAATCCTGGAAAAACTCAACAATTTTAAATTTTATTTTAACCGGTATATCGCCTTCATTATCCGTAGATGTAATAATTTTATACTCTTCCTCGGTCAGGACTTTTTTTAAATCGTCCTTCACAGATTCCGGTATTGTTCCGTGAGTCGCATCTACAAAGCACAAAGGCGGAAAAAGCACACACCACCAGTTAGTGCCAATACCCTCCCCGATAACGATTCTTAAAGCCTGATATTCACCCGAGGGAAGCCTGACATCACCGTAAGATTTTGTAGGAAACGGATAATTCCCTAATGATACTTTCACTGGGTAATTCTTCCCATAGGATTTTACTTTATCCAGCGCAATCTTTTCTATTTTATTTATATTATTATTAATAATATATTTGGTCTCTTCCAGATTCTTTGAATCTTTAAGCTGTATTTTCATATAGTCTATAACCGCATCCCTGACCTCTATCTTGAGCGCCTGATCCTCTTCGGAATCACTGTTTGCCACTACATGCAGTCTTACAAGGTTATCAGCAAGCCCTTTATTTATTCTGTCAGAATAAATAGCTGAAATTGCAGTTATAGTAACTGCTGCCGTAAGAACCAAAAGCACAGTTATCTTAAAAGCTGTATTGACCTTTTGATTATTGCCAAACTCCTTTATAAATAATAATACTCTACTCATTGACAATGCCCCCGTTTTTTTCAATGTAAACTTTTCAAAGTTATTGTTCCCGGTATAAGTATTGTCAAATAAAGCAGAATTTATACCTTATGGACATTTTATTAGCATTATGTAAATCCATGCTGTGCAAATTAAAAAAGGAATGGCTATTTCGCGCAATATAGCACAAAATAGCCATTCCATCAGTCCGCTGTAATACAATTATTGCTTCTTGATTATTCAAATAAACTGCCAAGCTATTTATTGCCGCTTTTTTCCAATGCCACTTTAATAAACTCCCTAAATAAAGGATGCGGCCTGTTAGGTCTCGATTTGAATTCAGGATGGAATTGTACACCGATAAACCACGGGTGATCTTTTAATTCAATAATTTCAACAAGCCTTTCGCTGGGTGACAATCCGGAAAAAATCATTCCTTTTGATGCCAATATTTCCCTGTATTCATTATTAAGCTCGTATCTGTGACGATGCCTCTCGTAAATTAACCTTTCATTATATATTTTATCTGCAAGACTTCCTTCTTTAATCTTGCAAGGATAAATTCCAAGCCTCATGGTGCCGCCCTTTTCATCAATGTCTTTTTGTTCCGGCATCAAATCTATAACAGGATTCGAAGTATCAGCGTCAAATTCTGAACTATGCGCATCATGCAAACCTATTACATTTCTCGCAAATTCAACTACCGCCATCTGCATTCCAAGGCAAATGCCAAAGTATGGAACCTTGTTTTCCCTTGCAAACCTGGCTGCAAGGATCTTGCCTTCTATGCCCCTGTCCCCGAAGCCTCCGGGCACCAAAATGCCGTCTACATCATCTAATTGTTCCCCGATATTCTCGTTGTTCAAATGTTCGGAATTTATCCATTTTATTTTAACATCTGTATCGTTTGCTATGCCACCATGTTTCAACGCCTCGACAACGCTCAGATAAGCGTCATGAAGCTCTACGTACTTGCCGACTAAAGCTATGGTTACCGATTTCTTAAAATTCTTTTGCCTTTCCACCATGCGTTCCCATTCGGTCAAATCAGGTTCTTTGCACTTTAAACCAAGACGCTTGCATACAATTTCAGCAAGCCCCTCTTTTTCAAGCAAAAGCGGTACTTCATAAAGTATTTCTACATCAATATTATGTATAACCCATTCTCCTGGTATATTGCAAAAAAGCCCGATTTTATCTTTCAATTCTTTAGACAGGCTCCTCTCAGAGCGGCAAACTATAACGTCCGGCTGTATACCTATGCTTCTCAGTTCTTTTACACTGTGCTGAGTGGGTTTTGTCTTGAGTTCACCTGATTTAGCTATATAAGGCACAAGGGTTACGTGTATATACATTACGTTCTCCCTTCCGACGTCAGTTGCAACCTGCCTGATGGCCTCAAGAAACGGGAGACTTTCTATATCACCGACAGTGCCGCCTATTTCCGTTATTACCACATCGGTATGGTCTGACCTTCCAACCCTGTATATTCTCTCCTTTATTTCATTGGTAATATGCGGTATTACCTGTACAGTACCTCCAAGAAAATCGCCTTTCCTTTCCTTGTTTATGACAGACCAATAAATCTTTCCTGTTGTAATATTACTGTTCTTATTAAGGTTTTCATCAATAAACCTTTCATAATGCCCAATATCCAAGTCAGTTTCAGCTCCGTCATCAGTGACAAACACCTCTCCGTGCTGATAAGGGCTCATTGTACCCGGATCTACATTGATATACGGGTCAAATTTTTGAATTGTTACATGCAATCCTCTCGCTTTTAAGAGTCTGCCCAGCGATGCAGCTGTGATCCCTTTGCCAAGACCCGAGACAACACCACCGGTTACAAAAACGTACTTTGCGGACATGGTTTATCCTCCTAAGAATTCTTTACATTAAAATAAAAATCATCCATGCTTGGGCATGTCTGATTTTCTCTACATACACTAAATAATTATCTCAGATAAAAATCTAAAACACTCACTTTTCTATTTTATATTTGACAACAATCGGTGTCAATATAAATTCAACAATAAAAAGCCATTTCCCATTACTTGCCTGACCAATGGTTTTACTGTGTGTTTAGTATATCGACTGCCTTTGCATATTGCCTGTCATTTGATAAAATTATCTGCTCTAGTTTTTCATTAAGAGCCTTCTGTGTGGTAAAATCCAGTACTCCGTAAGGAAACAGCCCGCTATCTCTTTGAAATTCATATATGGCTTTATAAGTTTTTTCATCCAGCTTAGTGTCAGGCTCGTCAACTTCGTACCCTAATATTTTTAATATTTTTTCCGCATTGTATACGTCATAACCCATACTGTTGAGAGTTGGTTTAACAGTCAATGAAAGTTTCTGTATGCTTTTTATATCGATATTGTCAATTAGTTGCGGGTCTGAAATTGTTATATCCGGCTTTAATCCTTTCCCGTCTATAATTCTGCCCTTAGGCGTAAGATACACAGCGGTTGTCATTTTAGCCCATCCAATGATATCCTCATTTTCCAGCGCAATGCCATAAACTGACACTATTTCATATGCGTTCACCGTTTTTATTCCAAGCAATAACTCGTACTTTTTATATGCTTCTGGTGTCAAAAGCGGCATTATATTCTGTACTTTTGCTTTACCAAATGTTTTTGTCCCAATAAGCTTTCCCGCTCCGGAATCCTGTATCGCACCTGCCAATATTTCCGCTGCGCTCGCAGTCGCTCCGTTTACAAGCACCGCAAGCTTATATTTAGGCTCTTTTAAATATGAATAATATACCTCATCAGGAATTTTCTCTGATTTATAATCAAGCTTTGTAATCAGCCCTTCAGGTACGAATTTCCTTGCCGCTGCTACTGCCTGTGAAACATCTCCTCCGGGGTTATCTCTTAAATCAAGTATGATTTTCTCAATCTTTTTGTCGTCCATCTCATTAAGCGCTTCCGTTAAAAACTGGTCAGTGTTTGAATTTATCGACTTAATCCTTATGTAACCAATATCTCCTCTTATATCATATATAACAGGATTAATCTTAATTTGCTCCCTTATTATCTCCACCTCAAGTATATCCTTTTCCCCCGCCCGCATTATACCCAGTACAACTTTTGTCCCTGCTTTGCCAAGAATCATGCTTTGGACCTGTTCAACCGGCATACCGGCAATGCTCTTTCCATCAACGGATACTATGTTATCCCCGGGTACCAAGCCGGATCTTTCAGCAGGTGAAGATTTATAAACATCTATTATAACAACGTAATCTCCGTCTTTTTCAAAAGACACTCCTATACCTTCATATATGCCTCCTATACCGGACAAAAAGGTATCGGCCTCATCTTTTGTAAAATATACAGTATAGGGGTCCATAGTATTAAACATCCCTTTGAGGGCGCCTTGCAACAACTCCCCGTCTGTAATTTCTCCATTGTAGTTTTCCTTTACCACCTCAAAAACTCTTTCAAGGTATTCTGCACTGATGTTTGTAGTGCCTGATGCAAATGCTGAATTTGGAAGCATCACTCCGGCCAGAAATGAAAAAAGCAAGACAATTAATACAATTATTGCAGTTATTTTCAGTTTTTTTCTCACAGTATAATCTCCTTTACTTGTAGTATCGCTATCTTACACATTAATTTAATTATAATTTACTATTCCTTCTGTGTATACCTTTTTTATACCTTCCCTCATATAATTGATAAAATTATTGATGAGAGCCGCAGCCCTGGCTTTTGTCAATTTTTCATTGGGATTTAAATATCCTCTGGTATCGCCTTTAACCAAACCTATTTCCTGAGCTACGAAGGCTGCCTGCCTTGCATAGTAAGGAATAAGGTCATTGTCCCTGAATGTTGTCACCGGATACTTGCCCGGCGCCATTCCTTCCAATCCCACGCTTCTTACAAGAATTACCAGCGCATCTGCCAGGGTTATGGGCTCGTTTGGCCTGAACCTGCCTCCGTCGCCTGAAACAATTCCCCTGTCATATGCAGCATTGATTGAAGCAAAATATTCACTCTTTGTGGAAACATCGATAAAAGGCGATATGACCTCTTCCTCCTTCTTTTTTCGTGCTGCTGCCGTTCTTGTATTCTTTTTTTCAAAAGCCGGATCTTTGGGCACTTCCTTAGCTGCTTCCACTATGGCTGATACAAATTCCGCCCTGCTGATATATTGTTCAGGGTTGAATATTGAACTGTCTCCCTTGAAAATTTCCAGGCTGTAAAGTATTCTTATATCATTCTCCGCCCAGTGTCCCCTCAGATGGCTTATGTCAGGCACCGAAAGCGGCTGGCTTTGTGGAAATGTCTCTATTTTTAGACTTCCGCTCTTAGTCTTTATTATATCAGTAGAAACCCCTTTTGAATCAAATTCCGGCAGTTTGCAGCTGTACTCCAGTATGCTTTCATTATACTGCTTCTCCATATAAACACCTTTGTAGCTTGATTGTTCCGGCAGGTTTTCTTCATATTTCAATTGCTTTGTTGTTGTCAATGACAGGGTAACCTTGGCCGTTCCTGTCCATTTGTCAATTTTTCCGTTCTTCACCGACTCGCTGCTTATGACATAATTAATAATTTGAGTTTCAGCTGATCCCCAATATTGGTCATATCCATAAAAATTCCCCGTGGCTTCAACGGTTACAGTGCTCCTGCCCGAATTTACGCCACCTGTCTGGTAGGTTTTCTTATTCCAGATGTCTCCTGAATAAAAATTTATTGACGGTTTTTGGTCAATAAAACTGGAACGGGTAAAATCATAATTTTTCAGTGTATACGTTACGTTGTCTATCTTTATAACCTCATAAGGATCTTTTTGGAAATAAGTCTTTTCCGTAATCTGCCCATTATCCTTTTCTGTAATTTCAGTCCTGTAATTCAAAGTCCTTGTGAGCGTAGCTTTTTTTTCAGCATTATCAAGATTGTATATATAGGTGGTGTTTATAATATTGTTTTTATAAGTCTTCTTTATTTTAAGGGTACCCTTAAAGACTATCGGTTCTCCCGTTATAAAGCAAACTTCCTGATATTCAAAGGAAGACTTATTCGGCGCCTCACCGGAAGAAATTCCTCCTTCGTACCCGCAGTCCCCTCTCATAGCATGTGTCACAACCGGAAATACTGTAATAATCAGGCATACGATAAAAACTGAAATCAATTTTATTTTCCCTTTCAACCGTTGCACCCCCATATGATTTTCATTATAGTTATGATATTGCGCCGGTATATTATCTTCATTAATTCTCGACAATTATAATAAACGCATCTCCTGAAACGCTGTTATCAACTTTGATAACTCTGACCGTATCACCTTTCCGCAAGTCTGAGGGCTCCAATATTGTATTCCCTCTAAGAATAATAGTGTTTTTCAATATATTAATCTCCATCTCATTTTTACCTGTCCATAAGTGCTGATATGGATCATAAATCACCGCATCCCTTATGTTGAATCCAACAGGTTGTTCTGACGCATTTTCTCCCTCGCCTGACTGTCTCGTGTCTATCCGGTAGATTACACCCCTTGCATTATATATACCGTATGGGGCCGTACTGACAATAACTGCGTCGGTATCATCCGCAACTATATACACTACTCTGCCAACATAGCTTTCATCCCCATACCCCACAAAATCTCTCTGGTTTATCAAGCCCTCTTCATCAAGAATTCTCGTACTATATGTGAGTCTGAAGGTCTTCTCTGTATTATAATAATTCCACAGCATCCCATCCAGCCTTGAGAATGATTCCACCGTAAATCCCTTATTTTCTTCAATGCTTTTTATCCTTGCCCTGTAAATTTGCAATGTTCCGCTGCCGGGCCTGTCAGTTATTTGTACGACGCCCGCAACGTATTCACCGCTGCTGTAATCTCTGTTTGCCACAACATAAGCCATATCCCGCGGTGAAATGCTGTTTGCTGAAACCAGTCTGCCGTGTTTTATGATGATGCTGCCGGCCCCTGCCCTGATATAGCCCTGGCCTTTGCTTAGCGTGAACCTTCCTGTTCCGCTTGCGGTGGAATATATGCTGTCATCATACAAAACTTCTGAATCCATCTTGTTCCTGATGGAAACCAGCACTGCCCTTTCCTGTCCTCCATAATCTTTCTCAACAGCGATGTAAGCTTCACTTTCGCTGAAATATTTGTTTATTTCCTCCATGCTTATTTCTTTTCCATCATAGTAAATGCTATAGTCATTCGCAAGCCTTATTTCTAAAAATCCTTTTTGTCCTATCCTTTCCCAGCGTCCGCGCTCAAGAACTTCTGTATTAAATACTATCAGCTTGTCCGATGTTTCATCAATACGATCAATTAATCCTTTATACACATTTGTTATGAAATGCTCACTGCCTTCTATGACAATTTCTTTAACAGCGGTAAACTTATTTGTTTCATGGAGCAACAATCTGACCCTGTCCCCGTCCATCAGCTGGTCGTAATCGGCAAGTCTTCCCTCGGAAATTAGAATCACCTTGTCGTCAACATCAAGTACCTGCTGTGTTCCGTCATCATACTGGACGGCAATTGAC
>DULF01000101.1 GCA_012840535.1 Clostridiaceae bacterium | reverse complement strand
GTCAATTGCCGTCCAGTATGATGACGGAACACAGCAGGTACTTGATGTTGACGACAAGGTGATTCTAATTTCCGAGGGAAGACTTGCCGATTACGACCAGCTGATGGACGGGGACAGGGTCAGATTGCTCCTCCACATAACAAATAAGTTTACTGCTGTTAAAGAAATTGTTATAGAGGGCAGCGAACATTTCATAACGAATGTGTATAAAGGGCTGATTTACCGCATCGATGAGACATTGGGAAGGCTCATAGTATACAATACCGAGGTGCTTGAACGCGGACAGTGGGAAAGGACAGGACAAAAAGGATTTGCAGAAATCAGGCTTGCGAATGGTTACAGCCTGTACTATGAAGGGAAGGAAATAAGCATAGAGGAAATAAACAAGTATTTCAGAGAAACTGAAGCTTACATTGCCGTTGAAGAGGATTATGGAGGAGAGGAAAGAGCAGTAGTTGTCTCCATCAGAAATAAAATGGATTCAGAAGTTTTGTATGATGACAGCATATATTCCGCCGCAAGCGGAACAGGAAGGTTCACGCTTAGCAAAGGCCATGGCTATATCAGGGCGGAAACCGGCAGCATTATCATAAAATACGGCAGGCTGGTTTCAGCAAACAGCATTATGCCGCAGGACATGGCTTACGTTGTGGCAAACAGAAACTTTAGCAGCGGTGAATACGTTGCAGGCATCGTACAGATAACTGACAGGCCCGGCAGCGGAACTTTCCAAATTTACAGGGCAAGAATAAAAAGCATTGAGGAGAACAAGGCATTTACGGTAGAATCTTTTTCAAGACTGGATGGATTGCTGTGGAAATACTTCAATACCGAGAAAACTTTCAGAATCACATATAACACAAGGATTCTTGGTGAAGACGGTTTGATAAACCAGCGCGACTTTGTAGGCTATGGGGATGAAAGTTATGTTGGAAGTGTTGTGTACATAGTTGCTGATGATACCGATGCTGTTGTTGTAAGTACGGCCCCATACGGTATATATAATGCAAGGGGTGTAATCTACAGTATAAACATGAGCCAGACAGGCGGGGATGAAAATATTCCGGAACAGCCTGTTGGATTCAGAATACGGGATGCAGTGATTTACGACCCGTATCAGCACCTGTGGACAAATAAAAATGAGATGGAGCTTAATATTTTGAAGAACAGTATTATTCTCAGAGGAAATACAATATTGGAGCCCTCAGATATTAAGAAAGGTGATACGGTCAGAGTTATCAAAGTTGATAACAGCATTTCAGGAGATGCGTTTATAATAATCGTCGAGAACTAACCTGGGAAAAGGTAACTGCATAATATCTTAACACACATTTAATTTTGTGGGGGTGTAACGGTTGAAAGGGAAAATAAAATTAATTACGGCTCTTATCGTACTCCTGGTTATTACAGTATCCTATGTTAATGTATATGCCCTGAGAGGTGACTGTGGGTACGAAGGAGGGATTTCTTCCGGTGAATCTCCTAACAGGACATCCTTCGAGTACAAGGAAGTGTGCTTTATAACGGGAGAACCAATAGTCTTTGAAGGTACTCTCACAATAAAGAAGTCTGTAAAAAACGATACAATCAATACTACATACACGTACAGGCTTGAAAATGCTGAGAAGAAAGCCACACTTAACAGGACCCTGTATTACAAAACAGAGCTTGTTGAAAAGGCTAACGGGCAGATTACGGAGGAGGAAACCGTTTTCCAGAAGGATCCTTATGAAGTTATAAAAATAGGCAATGTTACGTATTCATTGAAAAGTTATGAGTTTACCCGTTCATGTTTAATTGACCAAAATCCGGCAATAAACTTTTATTATGGCGAAATCATGGGTAAAAAAGTCTACCAGGCAGGTAACGCTGTTTCAGGCAGGAGCACTGTAACTGTAAAAGTGACGGGAAGTTTTCAAGGGTATGACCAGTATTGGGGTATAACGGAAACCCAGCTAATTAGTTATACCATAACCAGCGAGTCCCTGAAGGACGGGAAAACTGACACATGGACAGGAACGGCGGATGTTAACCTGTCATTGACAACAACAAAGCAACTTAAGTATGAAGAAAACATGCCGGAACAATCAAGTTTCAGGGGTGTATACAAGCAGAGACAGTATAATAAAGGCATACTGGAATACAGATGCAGCTTGCCGGAATTTGATTCGAAAGGGTTTTCTACCGATATAATAAAAACCAGGAGCGGAAGCCTGAAAATAGAAACATTCCCGCAAAGCAAGACCTTTCCTGTTCCGGAATTAAGTCATTTAAGGGGCCACTGGGCGGAGAATGACATAAGGATGCTTTACAGCCTGGAAATTTTTAAAGGGGACAGTTCAGCATTCAATCCCGATCATTATATCAGCAGGGCGGAATTTGTATCAGCCATAGTGGAAGCAGCTAAGGAAGTGCCCAAAGATCCGGCTTTTGAAAAAAAGAATACAAGAACGGCAGCAGCACGAAAAAAGAAGGAG
>DULF01000100.1 GCA_012840535.1 Clostridiaceae bacterium | reverse complement strand
GACCCGGCTAACTTCTTAGACCCGGGCATAGAAAAAAATTACAGCCAGAAGGATTACCACAGAATGTATATAGGTGAAATCGTAAGGTGCTTGCAGAAGAAGTAGTGCCATACAAGTGATAGAATATTTGGGCATACATTAATGCGGCTACTATACGTTTTTTTGACATCCCCCAGACAAGAGGGCTTTTGAGCGGCAGTGCTACAGCCTCAGGCTGTTCCTGCCGCATTTTATTTTATTGTTGTCAATTGATGAATACGCCATACCATTATGTCAAATTGTTTTTATAAAAAAATAATTTGGCTTCCATATTGACAAAATATAGATTCGAATAGTATTATATAAAACATATATGATTAGTATGATTATTTGGAAATACCATAAAAGATTAATTTAAAAAGGAGTGGTCAAAATGAGTGAAAGAAAGTTGAAATTTGATACCCTGCAGGTCCATGCGGGTCAGAAACCGGATCCGACAACAGGAGCAAGAGCGGTTCCTATTTACCAGACAACATCCTATGTTTTCAACGATGCGGAACATGCGGCAAATCTTTTTGCATTAAAGGAAACCGGAAATATTTACACAAGAATTATGAATCCTACCACTGATGTTTTTGAACAGAGAATGGCAGCCCTTGAAGGGGGAGTAGGAGCTCTTGCTGTAGCTTCAGGTTCTGCGGCAATTACTTATGCAATACTCAATATTGCAGGAGCAGGTGATGAAATTGTTTCTGCCAGCACACTTTACGGAGGCACCTACAACCTGTTTTCAGTAACGCTCCCGAAAATAGGCATTAAAACAGTTTTTGTGGATCCTGATGACCCTGAGAACTTCAGAAAAGCCATAAATTCAAAGACAAAGGCAATATACATCGAAACAATAGGCAATCCTGGAATCAATATCATTGATATTGAGGCAGTGGCTAAAATAGCTCATGAAAACGGACTTCCGCTGATAGTTGACAATACTTTCGGGACGCCTTACCTGATCAGGCCCATCGAATTTGGCGCTGATATTATCGTCCATTCAGCAACAAAATTCATAGGCGGCCATGGGACATCCATTGGCGGAGTAATTATTGATTCCGGCAACTTCGACTGGGCAGGAAGCGGAAGGTTCCCGGGCCTTACAGAACCTGATCCGAGTTACCATGGAATAAGGTATGTTGAATATATCGGGCCTGCTGCTTACATCGTTAAGGCAAGGGTACAGCTGTTAAGAGATACGGGAGCGGCAATAAGCCCGTTTAATTCATTCCTTTTGCTGCAGGGACTTGAAACGCTTTCTCTGAGGGTTGAGAGACATGTCTCAAATGCCAAAAAAATAGCTGAATTTCTCCAGAACCATCCGTTGGTGTCATGGGTAAACTATCCGAGCCTAAAAGGCAATAAATATTATGAACTTTCGCAAAAATACCTTCCAAAGGGGGCAGGCTCAATATTCACCTTCGGAATAAAAGGCGGAATCGATGCTGCGAAAAAATTCTTAGACAGCCTTGAAATATTCTCACTTCTGGCAAATGTGGCAGATGCAAAATCTCTTGTAATTCACCCTGCGACAACAACCCACTCCCAGTTGTCTGAGGATGAGCAGAGGGCTGCAGGTGTTACGCCCGACCAGATAAGGCTGTCCATAGGAATTGAAGATGCCGAGGACCTTATTTATGACCTCGACCAGGCACTGAAAAAGGCTGTGGAGGGTTGATGAAGATGCGTAAGGTTGTTTGCACCGATAAAGCTCCTGCTGCTATAGGCCCATATTCACAGGGCATAGATACGGGGACGCTTGTATTTACATCAGGGCAGATTCCTGTAAATCCTGCAACAGGCGAAGTGGTGAGCGGAGGAATTGAGGAACAGGCTGTTCAGGCGCTGGAAAACCTGAAAAATGTGCTTGAGGCTGCCGGGAGCAGTATTTCCAATGTTATAAAGACCACTGTTTTTCTCAAGGATATGAGTGATTTTTCAGCGATGAACGAGGTTTATAAAAAGTATTTTACCGAGCCGTATCCGGCAAGGTCATGTGTTGAAGCGGCAAGGCTTCCGAAGAATGTATTGGTGGAAATTGAAGCTGTCGCACTGAAATAAAAGCGTAAAAAAGCCTGTGGCTTTTGCCACAGGCGTATTATTTACCGAAGAAGTTGTATTATTTTCCGAAGAAATTAATATATCCCTGAACAAGCACTATTACAATAATAACAGGTAATACCCAGGTTAAATATCCTCTAAGCGCCCGAGGCATTTTTACGCCTTCTCCTGTATTGACTTCCTCCAGGTAATTGTCAAATCCCCATCCGTAGCGGGAAACGCAGAAAAGCAGGTAGATAAGTGAACCCAAAGGAAGAAGATTGTAGCTGAGTATAAAATCTTCAAGATCCAATATAACCGTACCCTCTCCAAACGGCTTAAACCCGCTTAGAACATTGAAACCTAAAATACACGGCATGGAAAGAATAATAATTAAGAATATGTTAATTATGGATGCTTTCTTTCTGCTCCAGCCCCACAGATCCATTGCAAAAGAAATGATGTTTTCAAACACGGCAATAACCGTAGAATATGCGGCAAATGTCATAAAGATAAAGAACAGTGAACCCCATATTCTTCCGCCGGCCATTGAATTAAAGATATTGGGAAGTGTAACAAAAACAAGACCAGGACCATAACCTGGGTCTAGTTTAAAGGAGAAGCATGCCGGGAAAATGATGAGTCCTGCAATAATCGAAATTGCAGTGTCCAGTACAGCAATATTGATGGACTCGCCAAGAAGGCTGCGTTCTTTTCCAATGTAGCTTCCAAATATGGCAAGAGAACCAATTCCTATGCTCAAGGTGAAAAATGCCTGGCTCATGGCTGCAAATATGGTATTCCATATACCGGATTCCTTCACACGGCTGATATCCGGCAATAGATAGAATTTCAGACCTTCATTCGCGTCTGGAAGTGTCAGGGATTTAACTGCAAGTACTATAATGATAGCCAGAAGCAGTACCATCATGATCTTTGTTATTTTTTCGACGCCTTCCTGCAATCCAAGAGAACATATTCCAAAACAGACCACAGTTGTTATGACCGTCCATATAGTCAGTTCTACAGGATTTGCCGTAAAATTTGAAAATACCTCGCCAATTTGATCAGGATTAAGCCCTTCAAACTGGCCTATCAGCATCTTGTAAAAATAAGCAAGCATCCAGCCGGCAACAGTTGTATAAAACATCATTAGTATGTAGTTTCCGGCTATTCCTGCATAACCCATCCAATGCCATTTTTGTCCTTTTTTCTCTAAAACGTTAAATGAAGTGGCAATACTTTTTTGGCTTGCGCGTCCTACTGCAAGCTCCATTGACATGATGGGCAAACCGAGTATAATTATGAATACCAGGTAAACCAGAACAAAAATTCCTCCACCATATTGTCCTGTGATGTAGGGGAAACGCCAAACGTCACCCAATCCGATTGCGCATCCTGCGGAGATCAAGATAAAGCCCAGACGTGAAGCAAACCTTTCTCTTTTTTTCCATTATTACAACCTCCTCACGCGATTGTGCCCAAAAAATAGAAATAAACGTTCTACTGTTGAGCCTTGTTTTTGGGTATGGGTTAATATGTTTTGAATATATCTTAGATTATGTAATTTCTTTGATTATATAACAATTTTTATATAGTAGCAATAATATTTTATTTGAAGTAATGCAGTGATTTCACGACAGAGGAAGATTTTCTGATAAATTTTGCTGCTTTAGTTCAACCCAGGACTAAATTAAATGACCATAGGATGGGAAATGAATTCAGTACATTTTTTGCAATAAAAGAGCTTTAAGGAAAACCTCAAAGCCTTTGATTTTGGCGGAGAGAGTGGGATTCGAACCCACGGTACCCGTTTTATGGGTACACACGATTTCCAGTCGTGCGCCTTAGACCAACTCAGCCATCTCTCCACAATCCTATTAAATTACTGCCGCAAAGTGTTTTGCCGCTCATTTATTGTACATTATAAGGCGATTGTTGTCAACGATATAAAATTGTGAAATTTTTGAAGCATCATGTTATTCTGATTCCATTAACCTATACAGTGAGAGTATAATGGCAGGAATATAGAAATAATTAATAGGCCATTAGTCCTAATTATATTAGTCATTTAGAGCTATTTTTATTTACATTATTAGTCACTTTATGTAAAATGTAAATAAATCCAACAAATTACAAATGAGAAAGGCAAGGGATTGCATAAGTATGAAGTTAGAGCTGGTGTTAGTTGCAATAATCGGACTCCTGTTTTCAATATATGTCATTTTTAGTAACAGAAAACTAAAAAAAATCTCCGATGAAATTGAAAATATATATGTTGAACAGAGTAAAATCAGCTTCAGGCTCTTTGTCGCTGAAAAGAAACAAAGCTTGCTTGAAGAAAAAGAATAAACCGGTATCAATTCCATTTTCCTGCTTTTTCAATCTTATATCGCAGCTTGTACAAAAATGCATAAAAAAGTACAACATTTCACAACTGATTCATATAATTTCACCCTCAAATAAAGTAATATATTAGTGGCTAATAATATAATTCAACATATTATTTTAAACTAACGAGGGTGATAATTAATGAATTCTAAACAATTGGTTCTTGATGCGCTTCATAACAAAGAAGTGGAACGTACTCCATGGGTACCTTTTGTTGGGTGCCATGCGGCAAGTCTTATTGGTGTAACTGCAGAGGAGTATTTTAAGAGCAGTGACAAAATCGTAGAGGGTGTAACAAAAGCATATGAAATGTACAGGCCTGACGGACTGCCCGTTTTGTTTGATTTGCAGGTTGAGGCTGAGGCTATGGGTTGTCAACTGAAATATGCTGACACTAATCCGCCGTCTGTCGCAACTCATCCTCTTGAAGAAGGGAAAAAACTTGAAGACTTAAAAATTCCCGGTGAAAATGACGGGAGGTTTCCGATTGTACTTGATGCTACAAGAAGAATATGCAAAGCCCTTGGAGACAAAATTGCATTGTATGGACTGGTCACGGGCCCGTTTACTCTGGCTCTGCACCTCATGGGAACTGATATATTTTATGAAATGATTGATGAACCTGAAAATGTTCACAAGCTGATGAACTTCTGCAAAGATGTATGTATAAATACATCCAAAATGTATATTGATGCCGGTGTGGACATCATAGCCGTTGTGGATCCCATGACTTCACAGATCTCTCCGGATAATTTCGCGGAATTTGTGTCTCCTTATGCAACGCCTGTGTTTGATTATGTCAGGTCCAGGGGCAAAGGTTGTTCATTCTTTGTATGCGGCAATGCGAAAAATAATATCGAAGAAATGTGCAAATGCGGACCTGATAATATATCCATCGATGAAAACATACCTCTTGAATACGTAAAAGAAGTTTGCAGCAAATACGGAATTTCATTTGGCGGCAACATTAAGTTGACGGTTACCATGCTTTTCGGTACGCCGGCTGACAATATTGCAGACGCTGAAAACTGCATGTCAATAGGAGGTAAAAAAGGTTATATTCTTTCTCCTGGTTGTGACATGCCTTTTGCTACTCCGCCTGAGAACGTAAAAGCAATAGCCAGCTATGTACATGGCGAAGTTGCGGAATTTATGCAAAGCACAAACGTCCTTGAAGGTATTGATGTAGAACTGCCGGATTACGAGAACGAAAAACAGGTTATAATAGATGTAATAACTCTTGATTCCGAATCCTGCGCACCGTGCCAGTATATGATGGAGGCGGTTAAGGAAGCTTGTGCTGATTTCGGAGATAAAGTGGTATATAGGGAGCATAAGGTTAAATTCAAGGAATCAGTTGTGTGCATGCTTAAGCTGGGAGTTAAAAATATCCCGACAATTTGCATTGACGGCGAAATTAAATATGTCAGCATAATTCCTGATGTTGAGGTATTGAAAAAGAGCATCCAGGAAGCAGTTGATAAAAAAGCGGCAAGACAATAGTGTTTAGCGTTAATGGTTAAGGGGTGAAGGCAGGGAGAAAATGAAAAAAGTAAAAATAACCTTGGTTTCTCTAAAAGACCCCTGTACAGCCTGCAATATTATTTTCGGGCTTATAAAAGAAACCCTTGAAAAAATTCAAAAAGAGTATAGCAACGTTGAGATTGATTTTGTTGAACTGGAGCATATAAAAAACGCTTCAGAGGTAGAGGGGCTGGAAGTCGAAAAATTTCCAGCCGTTCTTGTTAATGGCGAACAGATAACAGCAGGCTCGCTGCTGACAAAGCAGCAGCTTGTCTCTATTATAGAGATGGAGGGAGTGTAGAATGGCCGGAACCAATCTTGTTATAGTTGGAGGTTTTCTTGGGGCGGGAAAGACCACATCTATTTTAAGTATAGCAAAGTATCTGCTTGGCAACGGTAAAAAAATTGGCATTGTGACCAATGACCAGGGCAGCGACCTGGTGGATACAAACTTCCTTGCAAAAGAGGGATTGCCTGTTCTTGAAGTTACAGGCGGGTGTTTCTGCTGCAATTTTGACGAGTTTACAGCCAAGGTAAACGAACTTGCGAAAAGTGAAATGCCTGACGTGATACTTGCAGAACCGGTGGGAAGTTGTACCGATCTTATAGCGACAATATTTAAGCCCATTATGCATAATTATATAAATCAATTTGTTTTGAGGCCGTTATCCATTGTGGCAGACCCAAAAAGGGTAAAAAAGCTCATGATGGAGAAAGAAGGGTCTCTTTTTCCCAATGAAATCAATTACCTTTTCAGAAAACAAATGGAGGAAGCTGATATAATTGTCCTTAACAAGGCAGATACCCTTACAGAGGAAGAGATCAGGAAAATAACCTCATTTTTGAAAGAAGAATTCAAAGGAACGGATGTATTGGCCGTATCCGCCAAAAACGGCACAGGGATTCAGGAGTGGATACAGGTTGTCATGGGAAGGGAAGCAATGCCTGGACGTTCCCTTGATATTGACTATGACACTTATGCGCTGGCGGAGGAATACCTTGGATGGCTGAACAGCACGGCACTGCTTAAAGCAGGAAAGCCCATAAATGTTAACAGCCTGGTTGAGAGTCTTATGGATGAAATAAAAGCAAAACTCAAGGACATGAACCGGGAAATTGCACACCTCAAAATTTACGGAGTGGCTCAGGATGAATGGGTGAAAGCAAGCATAACCAGCATACATGATGAAATTGATTTTAACAAGACTATGGAGAAAGAGGCAGCAGAGTTCAATTTGATTATAAACGCAAGGGTTAATACTGATCCTGAAACCTTAAGGCCGTTGGTTGAGACTGTTCTTGCGGATGTTTGCAGCAAAGCTGACGTTAAAGTGGAGCACTTGAAAACGGAATGCTTTAAACCGGGAAGGCCCATGCCAAAATATAGGATGGGTTAAGTTATAAAAACTTACAGAACACAGCATTATATTACAAAAAAACAAGCCGGATGTTCATATATAAAAGAATTTTTGGAGAAAATGTCATTTTACCACCCTTTTGGGTGGTCTTTTTTTTCATGGATTATTGTAGAATTAAAGGGCAGGGGCATTTGAAAAGCATTAGAAAGGAAGATTTCATATTTTATAGTTTATTGCCATACATACCAAATTACAGAAAAGGTACGGCAATCAATATTCAAGGCAGGGTGGGGTAAGTTTGCAGTTTGCAACATCTCACTTTTTCATTTGTCTTTAGAAAGGGGGGGAATCCATGATAAAACGGTTGTCATTATTACTTATTATATGTTTGCTGTTTTCATTCACTGCCTGTTCAAATAGTGGAGGCACGGACGTTGATGAAAGTCATTCTTCTTATGAAAATGCGCCTAGGAGTAAAGCTTATTACACAATAATGGTATATATGAACGGCTCAGACCTTGAAAGCGAAGAAGGCATGGCGACAGACGATATTACTGAGATGATTTCGGCGGATTTCTCTAAAGATGATGTTAATGTCATCATTCAGACCGGTGGTACCATGTATTGGCAGAATGACGTTATACCCAGTGATAAACTTGCCCGTTACCGCGTGGTTGATGATGATATTGAGCTTTTGGAAGAATTACCCCCCGAAAGCGTTGGGGAAAGCTCAACACTAACGGATTTTATAAATTTCTGCATGGACGAATTTCCTGCAGAAAGGTTTGGGCTTATTTTATGGAATCACGGCGGAGGATCGGTAGAGGGATATGCCGTTGATGAACTGTTTGACGGTGACACCCTTACTTTGAATGAATTGAAAACTGCTTTTGAAAATTCATATTTAAAAGATACAAAATTAGAATTCCTGGGATTTGATGCGTGCTTAATGGCAAATATAGAGACAGCTTACATAGCGAAGGATTATGCAAAATATTTTATAGCTTCGGAAGAAATGGAACCGGGATATGGCTGGGATTATTATACCTGGCTCTCAAGCCTTGGCAGCAATCCTAAAATGGATGGCAAGGAGATTGGGCGCGAAATTGTCGACAGTTTTGTCAATTTTTATAAAGAAAATGATATGGAAGATGAAGCCACAACTTTATCCGTTGTAGATTTATCAAAAGTAGAAGCGGTTGTAACAGCGCTGGAAAACTTTATAAGTGCCGCCGATATTACAAACTTAAGCTATCAAAAAATCGCAAAGCCCCGCTCAAGAACCCGCGAGTTTGGCATGTCCACGGAATATGGAGGCAGCACGGATATGGTTGACATTGTGCATCTGGCGGAGCAGTTTGAACCTATTTGCCCGGACGAGGCTGCCGCTCTTATTAAAGCCGTGGAAGATGCTGTTGTTTACAAACTTGAGGGTGATTTTGTCGACAATGCCTGCGGCCTGTCGGTGTATTTCCCGTATTCTGCCAAGGATGATGTGGAAGAACGCATACCGGTTTATCAAACTACAGGTTTTTCTTCCAAATATATTGACTATGTAACAAAGTTTGCAGAAGTTTTAACAGGCGAGGCATTTACAAGCTTTGATGTTTCGGAAATTGAGCCTGTTCAGAGCGGAGATAGTTTTGATATTGTTATCCCCAAAGGAGAACTTGATAATATAGATACTATTTATTTTACAGCCTGGGTTAAGGAAGAAGACAATATTTACATACAAATTTACCAGGACAGCTATGTTGAGATTGATGAAAATGGCAAGATTCTTACTGAATTTGACGGAATCATAACAACGATTAACGGTGAGTGGGCATGCCTGTATGAAATTGAGTCAGGAGATGATTATATCCGTTATGGAGTCCCCGCGATGCTGAACGGAAGAGAGGTAAACCTGATAGTATTATATGATGACCGGAACCCGGATGGAAAGGTTATTGGCGCAATGCCTGTCTATGACAGGGACACTGGCATGGCGCCGAAGCAAATGATAAGGATAAAACCGGGGGATAAAATAACACTTATGTACTATGCCGAAAGGTTTTACGATATTGATGAAGACATACCGGAAGAAACCGAGGATGATTCCTTCTGGTATGAAGGCGAAGAATTCACCGTGGAGGATGAACTTATTGTAGAGAACTGGGAGGTGGAAGAGGGTACGTATTTATATGGTTTCACTATAATTGATTTGCAAGGTAATGAATATTACACGGATTTCATTGAGATTTCATACGACTGACAGGCTCATAGCCAGTTAAATAACTCATGATTAACTAAATAACATAAAAGAAGGG
>DULF01000014.1 GCA_012840535.1 Clostridiaceae bacterium | reverse complement strand
GTTTGTTTATGTTGCCAGTGAAGAAGCTGCAATTAGAGCAGTTTGTCCGGGGTCTGACAAACTGTGGGCTCCCAGAGGAGGCGAGCCGGTGGTCGTTCTGGTGGACAGGAGTGATGAAGTATGAGTTTAAGTTATTTAACATCGGAATATATAATTGAACGAAACAGGGAAAGATGTATCGACTGCCAGGTATGTGTAAGGCAATGCGCTAACAAGGCGCACAGATTTGATGAAGAAGAACAGAGAGTGGTATCAGATGATGAGAAATGTGTAAACTGCCACAGATGTGTGGTCCTTTGTCCAACAAAGGCACTTTGCATAAGGCGAAACCCTCTTGAATTCCGGGAAAATGCAAACTGGACGCCCGGAGCCATAAGGGACATATACAAGCAGTCGGAGACAGGCAGAATACTGCTGACCGGCATGGGAAACGACAGGCCGTATCCTATATACTGGGACCACATTCTTCTTAATGCCAGTCAGGTTACGAATCCGTCCATTGACCCGCTGCGGGAGCCAATGGAGCTTAAAACATATTTAGGCAGAAAGCCTGAAAAACTTAAAGTGGAAAACGGAAGGCTCGCCGAGAAACTTCCGCCGCAGATTGAGCTGAAAATTCCCGTAATGTTTTCGGCCATGTCTTTTGGCTCCATAAGTATTAATGCATGCAAGGCTATGGCCATGGCAGCGTCAGAACTAGGTATTATGTTCAATACAGGGGAAGGTGGATTCCACAAAGATTTGCAAAAGTTTGGGAAAAATGCCATTGTCCAGGTTGCTTCGGGACGCTTCGGCGTGGATACCGATTACCTTAATACGGGTGCGGCAATAGAAATAAAAATCGGTCAGGGTGCAAAGCCAGGAATCGGCGGGCACCTTCCGGGGGAAAAAGTCGGAGAGGAAGTTTCGGCTACGAGAATGATACCCCTCGGTACGGATGCAATATCACCAGCCCCCCACCACGACATTTATTCTATTGAAGATCTGAGGCAGCTTATTTACTCGTTGAAGGAAGCGACCAATTACGAGAAACCTGTTTCGGTAAAAGTCGCAGCGGTTCATAATGCCGCAGCCATATGCTCAGGCATAGCCAGAGCAGGGGCGGACATCATTGCAATAGACGGGTTCAGAGGGGGCACGGGAGCGGCGCCTGTCAGAATACGTGATCATGTTGGCATACCGGTGGAGATGGCTCTTGCCGCAGTTGACACGAGGCTCAGAGAAGAAGGGATAAGGAATCAGGTATCCCTGGTATGCGCAGGAAGTGTGCGCAACAGCGCTGACATAATGAAGGCTGTTGCTCTTGGAGCGGATGCAGTCTATATTGCGTCGTCGGCCCTTATTGCAATGGGATGCCACATGTGCCAGAAGTGCTACACGGGAAAATGTAACTGGGGCATAGCAACCCAGGATCCATACCTTGTAAAGAGGCTTAATCCGGAAATTGCGGCAAAAAGGCTTGTTAACCTTTTAAATGCATGGGCTCATGAAATGAAGGAGATTCTCGGAGGCATGGGTATTAATGCCATTGAAAGCTTGCGCGGCAACAGGCTCATGCTAAGGGGTATCGGCTTGAATGATAGGGAACTTAAAATACTCGGCATTAAAGCCGCAGGAGAGTAATACTGAAAGATATTCATCATTAAAGGGAGGTGTAGATGTATGAAGTTACTAAATGCTAATGGTATATGCTATCAGGAATTAAACAAAAGAATCAGGGAGCTGTTGAAGCAGGGTGAAGATACAATACAGCTCCAGGGGGTTTTGGGACACAGATATATCGGCGCAGGAATAAAAGGCAACAGGAGAATCATAATAAAAGGAATCCCCGGAAATGACACGGCGGCATACCTGGACGGTCCGAAAGTAGTCATTAACGGTAATGCACAGGATGCCGTGGCGAATACCATGAACAGCGGATGTGTAATAATTCACGGCAATGTAGGTGATACCGCCGGATATGCGATGAGGGGCGGGGAGATTTATATTAAGGGAAACGCAGGATACCGTACGGGTATTCACATGAAAGAATACTATAACAAAAAGCCTGTAATTGTTATCGGCGGAAGAGCCGGTGATTTCCTCGGAGAGTATATGGCAGGAGGAATCATTATCCTGCTTGGCCTTGGATTGAAAGACGGCGAGGAACTGACAGGCAACTTTTGCGGGACAGGAATGCACGGAGGCGCTATATATTTACGGGGCAGCATTAAGCCAGAGAGGCTTGGAAAAGGTGTGGAAATCGCAGCGCCTGACGACGGAGACATGGTGATCATCAGAACTTATGTCAAAAGATATGCAAAATACTTTGGACTTGGTCACAATGAAATAATGAAGGGGAATTTTGTAAAACTTCGTGCGTACAGCAGCAGACCTTTTAAAAGTCTATATGCTTACTGATAAAATATTAATTTAAACAAGGAGGGTTAAATGTGAAAGAACTTATTTTACCGAAGGATTATAAGAGCAGACTGGATATTATGGAGACGGAAATAGCCATAAAGCTTTTGAAAGATTATTTCGAGAGCGAGCTGGCTAAAGAATTGAACCTTGTCAGGGTATCGGCCCCGTTATTTGTGAGGCCTGAAACAGGACTAAACGACAACCTGAACGGGGTGGAAAGGCCTGTTTCATTTGATGTAAGAGGAATAGGCGGAGATACTGTTGAAGTCGTGCATTCACTTGCCAAATGGAAGAGAATGGCTTTGAAAAAATACGGCTTCCAAAGAGGAGAAGGATTATACACGGACATGAACGCTATACGCAGGGACGAAGAGCTGGATAACCTTCATTCCGTGTATGTGGACCAGTGGGACTGGGAAAAAATCATTTCCCGTGAGGAAAGAAATGTAGATACTTTAAAAGACGTTGTCAGAAAAATATTTAAGGTTTTCAAGAAGTCTGAGGAATTCATATGCTCGCATTATCCTCAACTGGAAAGAATATTGCCGGAAGACATAAGTTTTATAACTTCCCAGGAATTAGAGGATATGTATCCTGACCTCACGCCCAGGCAGAGGGAGAACATGATTGCAAAGGAAAAGGGAGCGGTATTTATAATGCAGATTGGAGGAATTCTCAAGTCAGGCATAAAACACGACGGAAGGGCGCCGGACTATGATGATTGGGAACTGAACGGGGATATTATTTACTGGTACCCGCTCCTCAACAAGGCTTTTGAAGTTTCGTCCATGGGTATAAGAGTGGATGAAGAGTCACTGCTGAAACAGCTCAAACTGGCAGGATGTGAAGACAGAAAGAACCTTCCTTTCCACAAGGACCTATTGGAAGGCAGACTGCCGTACAGTATAGGAGGAGGAATAGGCCAGTCAAGGATATGCATGTTCCTGCTGAAGAAAGCGCATATCGGCGAAGTCCAGGTATCGGTATGGCCTGACGAAATGATTGCCGCTTGCGAGAAGGCAGGCATAAAGTTATTATAAAACATTAAAATCAAATTAGGTAATCAAAGGCGGTATATAATTTATTTAAGAACAACGGCGTTCTCAAAAAATTTTAATTTTGAGGACGCCTTTATCTTTTTATTAGCCAATAAAAATAGTAAAATCAGAAAGGAGAACTAATTATGCCTAACTATGATAAAAATGATATACTTCGTATTGTCAAGGAAGAGGATGTAAAGTTTATACGTCTTCAGTTTACTGATATTTTCGGCACATTGAAAAACGTAGCTATTACTTCGGGACAATTGGAGAAAGCCCTTGAAGGAAAATGTATGTTTGACGGGTCTTCTATTGAAGGATTTGTCAGGATTGAGGAGTCCGACATGTATTTGAAACCTGACCCCAGTACGTTTGTGCTTTTTCCGTGGAGGCCGCAGACAGGAAAGGTGGCCAGGCTGATATGCGATGTCTACAACCCTGACGGAACTCCCTTTGAAGGGGATCCGAGATATGTCCTGAAAAGAGCTTTAAAGAAAGCCAAAGATATGGGTTACGATGCTTTCAATGTCGGACCTGAATGCGAGTTTTTCCTGTTCTTACCGGATGCCGAGGGAAAATGCACAACAAACACCCATGACAAAGGCGGGTATTTTGACCTAGGACCTATTGATTTAGGTGAGAATGCCAGGAGGGAAATGTGTATTGTCCTTGAAGAGATGGGTTTTGAAATAGAAGCCTCACATCATGAGGTGGCACCTGGGCAACATGAAATTGATTTCAGGTATAGTGACGCCCTAACTACAGCCGACAATATAATGACATTTAAAATGGTTGTCAAAACCATAGCCCAGAGAAACGGATTATTTGCTACTTTTATGCCTAAACCTATATATGGAATAAACGGTTCGGGAATGCACACCAATATGTCCCTGTATAAAAACGGCACCAATGTGTTTTATGACGAAAATGGCGATTTGCAGCTCAGCAAGGAGGCTTATTGGTTCATAGGAGGACTTATGAAGCATGCAAGATCCTTTGCGGCGATTACAAACCCGCTTGTGAATTCATACAAACGCCTTGTACCGGGATATGAAGCTCCGGTATATATAGCCTGGTCTGCAAGAAACAGGAGTCCTCTAATCAGGATACCTGCTGCAAGAGGTTCTTCCACAAGGCTTGAGCTAAGGTGTCCCGATCCCACATGCAATCCGTATCTTGAAATCGCGGTAGTTTTAGCGGCAGGGCTTGATGGAATAGAAAATCAAATAATGCCACCACCGCCAACAGACAGAAACATATTTGAAATGACGAAAGAGGAAAGGTTGAAGAATGGAATTGAAACTCTCCCGGAAAATCTGAAGCAGGCTATGGAAGAAATGGAAAAAAGCGAACTTATGAAATCTGTTTTAGGAAATCATATTTTTGGTAAGTATATTGAAGCCAAAAAACGCGAGTGGGATGAATACAGGACAAAGATAAGCAAATGGGAGCTTGACCATTACCTGACAAAATATTGATGTAAAAGGATCTTTTGTATAGTAATATGGTAATATACTTGATGTAAAGGCGGCAGGCGGTTGTAAAGGGAAATAATTTAAAAAACTGCCTGTTGCCTTTGGAACTGGCGACACAGTTAAGGCGCGTTCGGAGGTGAGTACATGGATAGCGTATCAATATTGATAGCAGCCGGCAGCGATATTTTATTGAAAAAACTGAAAACATTCCTGGTTCAAAACGGATACCGTGTCGTTGAACAAGCTAAAGAAGGAAATGAATGCCTGCGAAAGATGAGGACAATTCGGCCGTTTTTAGCTGTGCTTGACTATGATATTCCTGTAATTAACGGGTTTGAGCTGGCAAGGATTGCCGTGGAAGATAATTTATGCGAAGTGATTCTTATAGCGAGCAGTGAACAAAGAAACCAGATTAATCATGCCAAACTTGAACGCGATATTATTGTTGTCACAAAACCACTTGTAAGAGAAAATTTTTTGGACCTGCTTGAACTGGTTATCAGAAACAGAAGAAGAATATTAAAGCTTGAAAAAGAAATAAATGAACTGAAAGAAACTCTGGAAGCAAGAAAGGTTATAGAAAGGGCGAAAGGAATATTGATGAAAAATCTGGGTTTAACAGAAGATGAGGCTTATCGGAGACTTCAGAAACAAAGCATGGACAGAGGAATTCCTTTAAAGGATATTGCAAAGGCAATTATTTTGGCTTACGATATCTGACGTTTTAACTCGCATATTAAAATTCCGTTACGATTTTGCCGGTTATTTACATTAATAACCGTTGATGATAAAATCTTTTTTAACAACATAAACATAAAAAAACAGGTTATAAGCGGTTACAAATGTACGGTTTGGGTTTGGTTAAAAGGATTTTTGTGAGGTTTCTTGCCCGTATAAGATATACTTTAAACAATAAGGAAGAGAAAGCCGTAAGCAGACGTTGTATAATGGTTTCCAACTGCTCTACCAATGTCGTGGCTAATCTTATTGGAGGTAATTTCTTAACGGGTTTTTTGCTGTTGTTAAACGCCGATGACGCAATTATGGGATTGGTAACAATGGCCGCTTTTGCCGGGAATATGCTTCAAGTTCTTTCACCGCTTCTGCTTGAAAGCTTTCCCAGCCGTAAAAAAATCCTGATATCCGCAAGATGCGCAATTTATGTTCTTAATGTGGTTTTAATAGGTATAGTGCCTTTTCTGAACTTCACTGACAGAATCAAGCTGACAATGATAATTATAATTATATTGCTTGTAAATATATTAAGTGCCATGACAGCGCCGGGATTTTCAGTATGGCATATAAAGAATATTCCTGAAAATACCCGTGCTAATTATTTTTCTTTTTTCAGCATTATAAACGGTATTGTTGTGTATACGATAATACTCGCGGGAAGCAGCATTGTTGACTATTTTAAAGCTTCAGGCAGGGAACTCCAGGGATTGCTCGTTTTAAGGATTGTTGCCCTGGTTTTTTGCACAATTGATATCATTTTTATGTTTAAAATTAAAGAACATCCCAATGAAAGGAACGAAGAGCCTTTAAATTTAAAAAACGTGATCATTGCGCCTTTTAAATGCAAAAAGTATTTGGTGACCGTATTGATCGGATGTATGTGGAATTTTGCAGCAAACATTCCAGGACCTTATTTTACCGTTTATTTGCTTAAAGACATTAAAGTCCATTATTCCTATCTGAACATGGTTAATATGCTGAATGTGCCTATATTGTTGCTGTTAACTCCGTTATGGAAAAAGAGAATTCAAAGAACAACCTGGTTCAGGACCCTGTACTTTTCAATGGGTATTTATTCATTACATTATATAGGGCTTTCATTTGTCAGCAGCAAAACGTTTTTCCTGCATCTGCTTTTTACTATATATGCTTTTGCGATAGCACCGGGAATAAACCTTACTTTTTTAAACATACCTTACATAAATGTGCCTGAAAAGAACCAGACCAATTTTATTGGCTTTTATTCAGCAATGAATAACTTTGCCGCACTTATGGGCGCTACCGTAGGAAGGGAATTCATAACACGCACCGAATCATTGAAAATCACATTACTCGGTATGCAGATGCAGAACAAGCAATATTTATTAATTTTGACTTCCCTTGTGATGCTTGTTTCCACCATACTCATTTATTTTCTTCAGAAAGAAAGGAAACCTCAATAAAATTCTTTTTATTGCTCCCCTGTTTCAGCGTTGTTATAATTTATAGAGAAGAAAGAAGGTTGAGCATGGGTAATATTGCTTCGGTTGTTATAAGCAACTGTACAAGGGAATTTGATAAAGAATACCATTATTTAATACCCGACAAACTACTTGGCAGTGTAAAACCGGGTGTAAGGGTTATTGTGCCATTTGGAGCAGCTAACAGGCCAAGAGAGGCGTATGTGTTGAGTTTGCCGGATAGCACTGATTTTACCGGGTTGAAGGAAATTCAGAAAGTTCTTGATAAAGACCCCGTATTAAATGAAGATGTTATTGAACTTGTGCTGTGGATGAAGGACAGGTATATATGCACTTATTATGATGCCATAAAATGCGCGCTTCCTTCAGGAATTGGAATAAAAAGTCAAAGAGTTATAAAAATCAAAGATAATGGTTATATATCAGACCCGCACAGTTGCAAACTGAAGGAAAACGTAAGAAAGATACTTGATGCGCTGGTAGAGTGCGGAAATGAATGTGAGTTTGAGGAACTTAAGGAAAAAACAGACGTCAGGAATTTTCCAAGGTACATCAAGCAACTTGAAGAGGCCGGCTATGTGGAAATTGAGGATGTGTACACTTCGCGCGTAAAGGAAAAAACTGTAAGGGTTGCATATCTGGCCTTGCCGGATGAAGAGATTATTGAGGAAATAGAAAGCGGCAGGATTAAAAGAATACAACAGATAAGGGTATTGGAAATGCTGATGGAGAACGAATACATTTCAGTGGCAGACATTATGAGATTTGCAAATGTTTCGGCCTCTGTACTTGATACATTGAGAAAATACGGATACATAAACTACAAGGATGTTGAAGTAAAGCGCGACCCTTACAAAAGCAGAACAATAGAAAGGAGCGAGCCATTAAAACCTACACCCCAGCAGGCTGATGCACTTGAAAAAATAAAAGGAAAAATTGAGATGCTGGAGTTTGGAGAGGTACTTGTGCATGGAATAACGGGGAGCGGAAAGACTGAGTTGTATCTCCAGCTTATACAGTATGTTATTGAAAAAGGAAGGCAGGCTATTGTGCTGGTGCCGGAAATTTCGCTTACGCCACAGACGGTGGAGAGGTTTAAGAGCAGATTCGGGGACAATATAGCTGTACTCCACAGCAGACTGTCATTAGGAGAGAGGTATGACCAGTGGAGACTGATAAAAGAAGGCAGGGTGAATGTGGCTGTAGGGGCGAGGTCAGCAATATTTGCGCCTTTCAGCAACCTGGGAATAATAATTATAGACGAAGAACACGAAAGCTCTTATAAATCAGAAACCACTCCAAAGTACAGGGCAGCGGAAATAGCTCAAAGACGGTGCAAATACCATAAGGCAGTGCTGTTGTATGGTTCTGCCACACCCTCTGTAGAAACATATTACAGGGCGGTCAAAGGGGAAATTGATCTGGTTGAACTGACAGAACGCGCTAATCAAATGGATTTGCCGTCCGTTCATGTAGTTGATATGAGAAAGGAGCTGGACGAGGGGAACAGGTCAATTTTCAGCAGAAAACTACAGCAGGAAATTGACGCGTCCATAAAACAGGGACAGCAGGCAATACTCTTTTTAAACAGAAGGGGATATGCTTCCTTTGTGCTTTGCAGAAGCTGCGGATACGTGGTAAAGTGCATAAACTGCAATATATCGCTCACATATCACGCTTTTGATGAAAGATTGATATGCCATTATTGCGGTTATACGATAAAAACCCCGAAGCAGTGTCCCAAGTGCGGGAGCAAATATATAAGGCATTTTGGAACGGGAACCCAGAAGGTTGAAGAGGAAATAAAAAAGGAATTTCCGGAATGCTCTGTCATCAGGATGGACATGGACACAACCACATGTAAAAATTCCCATGAGGAAATATTGCAGAAATTCCGGGAGCAAAATGTAAATATAATGGTTGGCACGCAAATGATTGCCAAGGGGCACGATTTTCCCAATGTAACCCTTGTCGGAGTCCTGGCTGCCGACAGTTTGCTTAATGTAGGTGATTTCAGGGCATCCGAAAGAACTTTCCAGCTGATTACTCAGGTGGCGGGAAGAGCCGGGAGGGGTGAAATCCCTGGAAGGGTTGTAATCCAGACATATAACACCGAGGATTTCAGCATTGTTTCGGCCTGCAAGCATGATTATGCCGGATTTTACAAACAGGAGATATTGCTGCGGGAAAAACTCGGATATCCTCCTTTTAAAAATATTGCATTGCTGATTATCAGCGGAACCAGTGACCGTGTTGCTTTCAGCAGCGCAAAAGAAACCAGGAAGTTAGTTGAAAGCGAGTTTGCTGCTTTAAACGGAGCCGGCGTTGAAATTTTGGGACCTTCAAGATCCCCTGTTACAAGGATTAATAAAAGGTATAGGTGGAGATTAGTTATAAAATGCAGGGATGAAGACATACTTATAAATGTTTTGGGCAAGGTATCTGATATGTTTTATAAAAAACGTGGTAAGAATAATGTAGAGCTGAGTGTGGATATAAATCCTCTCAATATGCTATAATACAAAGCGGATATGAGGTACGAGGTAATAGGTAATAGGTAAGCCTTGCGGCAGATTAGAGGTAAGGACCATGCGGTAAAAGATGGAGAAAAAGATATTAGGGGGAGTAAGGCAATAAAGAGGTAAAAATCAGGAGGCTTGTTGTTATGGCAGTCAGGATTATTAGAAAAGAAGGCGATGAGATTTTAAGAAAAAAGGCTAAAAAAGTTGATGAGATAAACGCTAAAATATTAACTCTTCTTAAAGACATGGCTGAAACCATGTACAAGGCGAACGGAGTGGGACTTGCAGCTCCGCAGGTTGGTATTCTTAAGAGGATGGTTGTTATTGATATAGGTGACGGGCTGATTGAACTGATAAACCCTGAAATTGTTGAGCAATCCGGAGAACAGCTTGAAATAGAAGGCTGCCTGAGCATACCCGGAATCTATGGAGAGGTGAAACGTCCCGCCAGGGTGAAAGTTGAAGCGCTTAACTCAAAAGGGGAAAAAATTGCCGTTGAAGGAACCGGATTGCTTGCTGTTGCCTTGTGCCATGAAATTGACCATCTTGACGGTATATTGTTTAAGGATAAGGCAATCAGGTTTTTGGATGAAGAGGAATTACAAAACGAAAGTAAAAAAGGAAGTGGCAAATAAGTGAAAATAGTCTTTATGGGCACGCCGGAATTTGCGGTGCCAAGTCTGGATATGCTTGTAAAAGAGGGTTATAATGTAGCGGCTGTAGTTACACAGCCTGACAAGCCAAAAGGCAGGGGTAAAAAACTTTCCGCTCCGCCTGTGAAAGAATACGCGCTTGAAAAGGGAATACGCGTGCTGCAGCCAGAAAAAGTAAAAACTTCCGAGTTTGTGAATGAGCTGAAAAGCATCAACCCTGACCTGTTAATTACCGCTGCATATGGAAAGATACTGCCGGCAGATGTTCTTGACATACCCAAGTTCGGATGCATTAATGTGCATGCATCGCTTTTGCCGAAGTACAGGGGGGCAGCGCCGATAAACTGGGCAATAATAAACGGCGAAAAGGTTACAGGGATCACCACGATGTATACTGATATCGGCATGGATACGGGAGATATTCTATTGAAAAGCGAAGTGGAAATTACCGACGATATGACTGCCGGAGAGCTTCATGACAAGTTGGCAGTACTTGGCGCTGAAGTGCTCAAAGAAACTTTGAAAGAGCTTCAGAACGGAACTTTAAAAAGGTTCCCCCAGTCAGATGAAGAAGCAACATACGCTCCTATGATACAAAAAGATATTGGAAAAATTGACTGGACAAAATCCGCCAGGGAAATACACAACCTCGTGAGGGGAACAAATCCATGGCCCGGGGCTTTTTCCTTTTACAAAGGAGAAAGAATGCGCATATGGAAGACCAGGTTCAGCCATAATATGGCGGACGCAGCGGCACAGGACGGAGTAAGCCGGAATAACAAACCCGGGACTATATGCCGGATTGAAAAGGAAATGCTGAGGGTTGTTACAGGAGACGGAATACTTGATATACTTGAGATCCAGTTTGATAACGGCAGGAGGATGAGCATACAGGAATGCTGGCACAATATGGACGAAGGCGAGGTTCTTGGGTGATAATTCCGGTATAGCTCCATATTATTAACTTTAGTTTTATTGACAATAATAATTACAACAGCTGATAAACAGAGCCGCAATTACGAATATTTCACATTATTAACGGGAGGTGTTTGAATGCCGTACTTTTATGGAGACCCATATATCATACTGGTTGTGCCTGCGTTTCTCTTTGCTTTGTATGCACAGTTCAAGGTTAAAGGTACTTTTAACAAATATAGAAGATTATTAAACAGAAGCGGAATAACCGGAGCGGAAGCTGCCAGGAGGATCCTTGACCGGAACGGCTTGTATGATGTGCAGATTGAACGGGTCCACGGAGAGCTTACGGACCACTATGACCCGAGAAAACGGGTTTTAAGGTTATCCGATGCCGTATATTCCAGTACTTCTGTAGCTGCGGTAGGTGTTGCAGCTCATGAATCGGGCCATGCAATACAGCATAAGGTCGGATACGGTCCGCTGGCGCTAAGAAGCAGCCTTGTTCCCATTGCGGGAAT
>DULF01000099.1 GCA_012840535.1 Clostridiaceae bacterium | reverse complement strand
TGAGCTTGCCAAAAAACATAAAGTGATATATCCTATTGCAGCGCGTTGCGGGGTTTTTGCCAAAACTGATGTCCAGCCACTGCTTAATGAAGGAGCAGCAAAGGAGGATATTGCAGCCTCAATATTCCAGTCGGTGGTTAATCAAACAGTAAGCGGTTTGGCATGTGGAAGGCCTATCAAAGGAAATGTCGCATTCCTGGGTGGCCCCTTGTATTATCTTTCAGAACTCAGAAAGAGATTTAAGGAGACTTTGAATCTAAGTGACGATCAGGTTATATTTCCGCAAAACTCCCAGTTATTTGTCGCCATAGGGGCTGCACTTTGTTCAAAAAACGGGGAAATTATTTCCTTTAAAGAGCTGAGAGACCGTGCAGCTGTTCTGGATGGAGCAGGTACATATGAAATAGAGAGGTTAAGACCGTTATTTAAAGATGAAAACGAGCTGGACGCTTTTAGAAGAAGGCATGAAAAGAATAAAATTAGAAGAAAAGATTTAAAAAACTTCAGTGGCAATTGCTATCTTGGTATTGACGCCGGGTCTACAACGACCAAGATTGCGCTTATAGATGATAATGGGGCTTTGCTTTATTCATACTATGCCGGTAATGGCGGAAGCCCTTTAAAATCGGTAATAGAAGCACTAAAACAATTATATTCCATTATGCCGGACACAGCCATAATTGCCAACTCTACGGTTACAGGATACGGTGAAGGCCTTATTAAATCAGCTTTATGCGTAGATATTGGTGAAGTAGAGACAATTGCACATTATAAAGCAGCGGAAAGCTTTTTGCCCGGTGTTGATTTTATTCTGGATATCGGCGGACAGGATATGAAATGCCTGAGAATAAAAGACGGCGTTATAGACAGTGTCATTCTCAACGAAGCGTGTTCTTCAGGCTGTGGTTCTTTTATTGAAACTTTTGCGCATTCGCTGGGTATGAACGTGGAAGAATTTGCACAGGCCGCGCTTATGGCCGAAGAACCTGTAGACCTAGGTTCCAGATGTACTGTGTTTATGAATTCCAGGGTAAAACAGGCGCAAAAAGAAGGAGCGTCTGTCGGGGAAATATCCGCAGGTTTGTCATATTCCGTTGTTAAGAACGCGCTTCATAAAGTAATAAAAGTCAGGGATCCAAAAGACCTTGGGGAAAAAATAATAGTTCAGGGTGGGACTTTTCTGAACGATGCGGTGTTGAGAAGCTTTGAGCTTGTCTCGGAAAGGGAGGTAATAAGGCCGGATATAGCTGGCCTTATGGGAGCTTATGGAGCAGCTTTGATTTCGCGGGAAAGATATAAAGGAGAAGGTGAAAGCACAATTCTAAAAGCCCAACAGCTTGATAATTTCAGCTTTGAAGTTTTGATGAGAAGATGCGGTATATGCGGCAATAATTGTTTACTTACAATTAACAAGTTTAATGACGGAAGGGAATTTGTCAGCGGAAACAGGTGCGAGCGCGGAGCAGGTAATGAAAAAACTGACAGCAGCATTCCCAATCTTTTTGAATACAAGTACAGGAGGACATTCAGCTTCACGCCTCTCAGCGCGAAAGAAGCCGTGAGGGGTACGATAGGCATACCCAGAGTGCTTAATATTTATGAAAATTATCCGTTCTGGTTTACTTTTTTTACCGAGCTTGGATTCAGAGTCGAGCTGTCACCAAGGTCCTCGCGTAAGATATATGAACTTGGAATAGAGACTATGCCGTCCGAATCGGTATGCTACCCTGCAAAGCTTGCCCACGGGCATATAATGAGCCTTATAAACAGAGGCATAAAGTTGATTTTTATGCCATGCATACCCTATGAGCGAAAAGAGGATGAGGGAGCGAACAATTGCTATAATTGCCCCATTGTCACTTCTTATTCAGAAGTTATTAAGAACAATATGGAGCAATTACGGAATAAAGGAATAAAGTTTTTAAATCCGTTTCTTCCCTATAATGATAAGAAAAGGCTGAAAGAGCGGCTTCATGAGGAATTGAAGAGTTTGGGCGTGTCAAAGAAAGAAGTGGACAAAGCCGTTGAAAAAGCCTGGAGAGAGGACGAAAAATTTAAAAGCGATATAAGGAAAAAAGGCGAGGAAGTCCTGGAGTACCTTGAAAAAACAGGGAGAAAGGGTATTGTTCTCGCCGGGCGCCCATACCATATCGACCCTGAGATTAACCACGGCATACCAAATCTCATAACAAGTTTCGGTATGGCGGTGCTGACAGAGGATTCCGTTTCCCACCTGGCTAAAATAGAAAGGCCGATCAGGGTTGTTGACCAATGGATGTACCATACCAGGTTATATGCGGCGGCACATTTTGTGAGGACTCAAAGCAACCTGGAACTTGTCCAGCTTAACTCTTTTGGGTGCGGACTGGATGCTGTGACTACGGACCAGGTGCAGGAAATTTTACAGGAATACGGAAAGATATATACGGTGTTAAAGATAGACGAAGTAAGCAATCTTGGGGCAGCCAGGATAAGAATAAGATCATTGAAAGCCGCCATGGATGAGAGAGAGGAAAACGGCTTTAAACCTAAGAGGATTTATACAGCACCAAAGAAGGCGGTTTTTACTGAGGAAATGCGAACCAGGCATACAATTTTAGCCCCCCAGATGTCGCCGATACATTTTCAGCTTTTACAGGAAGCTTTCAAAGCATCAGGCTATAATCTTGAGGTATTGCCTTCTGTAGACAAAATGGCAGTTGATGAAGGGTTGAAATATGTAAATAATGATGCATGCTATCCTTCAATTTTAGTAGTAGGACAGTTGATGGAAGCCCTGAAATCAGGGAAATATGATCTCAATAATACTTCATTGATAATCTCCCAGACAGGAGGAGGCTGCAGAGCTACCAATTACATAGGCTTTATAAGAAAAGCTCTTAATGATGCAGGTCTTTCCCATATACCCGTGATTTCTCTGAGTGCTTTAGGCTTGGAGAAAAATCCCGGCTTTAGAATAACACCCGGACTTATTAATAAATCACTGATAGCAATGGTTTATGGAGATTTGTTAATGCGAGTTCTTTACAGGGTCAGACCGTACGAAAAAATAAAAGGCTCTGCGAACAGACTATACAGCATGTGGATGAAAAAATGCAAGGAATCTGTAAGATGCGGCAAACACAACCTTTTTAAGAAAACCATAAGAGAGATTGTCAGTGATTTCGATAATCTTGAAACAGTAAACACAAAAAAACCAAGAGTCGGGATTGTAGGAGAAATCCTTGTGAAATACCACCCTACGGCAAATAACAATATTGTTGATGTTGTGGAAAAGGAAGGCGCGGAAGCTGTAGTACCTGATTTGACTGACTTTTTATTATACTGCGCTTATAATGAAAACTTCAAGTACAGATATTTATCTTCTGGCTTTTTAAAATTTTTGGCCAATAATGCTGCGATTGCCGGTATTGAGCTTTATAGAAGAGAGATGAAAAAAGTACTGGAAAATAGTAATAGATTTGAACCACCGCAAAACATACACAAACTTGCTGCAAGTGTGAAAGACATATTATCATTGGGCAACCATACAGGTGAGGGATGGTTTTTAACGGCTGAAATGGTGGAGCTTTTAGACAGTGGTGTGAATAATATTGTGTGCATGCAGCCGTTTGCGTGCCTGCCGAACCATGTGACAGGAAAAGGAATGATAAAGGAATTAAAACGAAGATATCCGCTTGCAAATATTGTTGCTGTGGATTATGACCCGGGAGCAAGCGAGGTAAACCAGTTAAACAGAATAAAGTTAATGCTTTCGGCAGCATTCAAGAATTTAAGCCAGAGCTGTGAAGAATTATTGCAAAAAAATGTTTATTGTTCACCCCAAAGCAGTATGAATATTTGATTACAAGAATGTTGCTTAAAGAAGCTGTCAATCCACAATACTAACCGCTAAAACCTTAATGTTGCCATTATCACTGTTTACAAGCGATAAAACATCGTCTCCCTTGTTGGCTGCCTGGAAGACCAGTCCCTGCTCTTTCCCATAGGCATTGCTCTCATATCCTACTTCTTTTATTATTCCTTTTTCAGAAAATATTCTCAAACTGTTTTCACTGTTATCTCCTACCAGGAGTATTTGTTCCCCCACTCTGACATTCAGCTTTTCGACAGGAAGAAAAACTTCCCCCATACTGCCGGTTTTGTAGGGAACAATATATGAAATCCGGGTATTTGCATTAGGATTGTCGCTCATACTCGAATCTGAGTATGTGCCGTTCAAGCTTCTTTGTTCTACAACAATGCCGTCTTTAACCCCCAGCTTGCCGTCTGGAACAAAATCCTGCGACCACAATGTGCTAATGGTATCATTACTGTATTCAATCAGCCTGTAGTGCATGTACCTTCTTTCCCTGTTACCGGAGGAAATAAGGATCAGCTTGCTATTCGCATCGGAAAATTCAATCGTAGATACAGGATAAGGTTCGTCGGACTTTTCAAACAAACTGCTGTATACCATCTCCGAATTTCCGTCACTGCCTATTTTCCACATTATAATCATAAGGCTTTGCTCTTCATGATTAGGTTTGTTTATTGGGAAAAAACTGACCAGGTAGCTCCTGTTGCCGTTTTCTGAAGAATTATCGTCATTTAACGAAATAGTTTGTTCCGCCACAGGAGTGTTAATAGCTTTAGTGCCATGTTCCTGCTTTAGCCGTACAATGCCGGTACCAATCAATAATGATATAATAATGAGTAAGGACATAGCGGTTATTGCAGCGTTTACCGGCAAAAAACGAAGACAGTGCTTTATTATAGGCTTTTCCTTTTGTGCCTTTTGTCCGGATGATTGTTCGGATATTTTGTTATGCACTGTGTTTCTTATTGAATTTAAACACACATGTGAAAAGAAATTTTCAGTTTCTTTTTTCCCTTTTTTCAATAATTTTTCAAGATCCTGCTCATTCATAGATGGATTCCTCCCTGGCTAACATCTTTTTCAGCATCTTTCTTCCCCGGGACAACCTGGCCCTGACAGTATTCTCTCTGATTTTTAATATCCGGGCAATTTCAGGAGTTGTAAATTCTTCAAAATAATAAAGAGCCAAAACCGTCCTGTATTTCAAAGGTAAATCCATTACCTTGCTTAATATTTCTCCTCCTTCGGCAACTTCAAGCAGCCTTTCATCCGTTTTGGATATATCTTCAGCATCCCATTCGCACCAGGGCAGCATCCGCCTGAAATAGGCGGATGCCCTGTAATCGCGGCAAAGGTTGACGGTTATCCGGTATATCCATGTAAAATATGAGCTATCCTTGCAGAATTTATCCAGGTTTTTATATACCCGCAAGAAGACCTCCTGGCATATGTCCTCTGCCATATGCCTATCCCGCACATGGTAATAGGCTATCTTTACCACTTTATCACTAAAACGCCTCATCAGGTAATCAAGCAGTTCAGATCGGTCATTCTCCCTAAGCAGGGCCTCTTTTTTTTCAGCGAGCAATCCATATCACCTTCACATTTAGTTTTCAAGCTGCGTTATGCTCTTATTTCCTGTCTCATGAAACAAATGTATGATATGGCAAAGCATATCATGGTCAACGCGAGAAGCCCGGTTAAGTGCGGCCATACGAGCAGAATGCTCTGACCCATGGAAAGTGAACCGGGTATTGCTCCCTGAATCTGCTCAATCAAAACCGGTCCAAGTGTTCTGACTCCCGGATTCAGCATGGTCGCCACTGCCTCATTATACAGTGTTGTTGGAGAAATACGGCTTATATTCTGCTGCCATCTTCTGTTATTCAATATTGCATTTACAGGTGAATCATCATTTACAGGAAACAGGCCGTTTGCAACAAGTCCTGCCAGCAATCCTATAAAGATTGCAAAGAACAACCATAGTGCAATTACCGACAACGCTGAAGTGGCAGCATGTCTGAATAAGAGCGAAAACAGCAGGGACACGCTCAGCCACAGTGACATATATACTACTGTAAAAACAAGGAACAGAATAATCCTGACAAGCTCCTCAAGTGTAGGCGGAATCCCTATCATTATTATTCCCATTCCTCCGATTACAAGGCCAAGTGAAAACACCATAAGGGCAATAACGGTTACCCCTGCCAAAAATTTGCCGTTTATCACCGAATCACGGTATATTGGCTGGGAAACTAACCTGGTGAGTGTGCCTCTTGACCTTTCCCCGTTGATAGAATCAAAGCCAAGCGCTAATCCCACAAGCGGTCCAAGGAAGGATATAAAGGATACAAAGGATGGCAGTGAACTGCCGCTGCTTGTAAACAACCTGAGAAACACAAATTCGTTACCTTCCTGGTTTACAGCATCCTGAATTCCCATACCTGCGCTGTACACGCTGGCAAGACCTGTTACGGCAATAAGGAGCAGGACTATAATAAACCTTTTGCTCGTAAAATGGTCAGCCAGTTCCTTACGGTATAGAGCCTTCAATCCGGCTCTTTTATTTTCATTATGATACTCCACATGTTCTCCTGTATCAAACAACTTATTGCAAAATTCCCTGCATCTTTCCATGACCTGGTTCAACACTGCCATCATACCACTCCTTCCTTAGAAAAGTAGCGCCTGTAAATATCATCCAGGTCTCCGCCGCGCAGCCTTAAATGTGAAAGGGAATATCCTTTCATAACGGCCTGGCTTGACAGCGTACTCCTTATGTCCTCAGAGGAGCTTATTAAGAACATGCCTTTTTCTCTTTTTACCTCTTTTACGCCTTCTATTGATTTCATCAGTTCCACAAGTTCTTCATTGTCCGGATATGCTCCAAACTCTATAGTCATGTTTCCGTCGCTTAGTACCTGTTTGCCGAGAGATTCTATAGGTCCTGAGGCCACTAATTTACCTTCGACAAATATACCTACCCGGTCACAAACCTGTTGAATCTGGTGAAGTTGGTGGGAAGATACCAGCACTGTCCGTCCATCTTTTTCTGAGAGCTCCTTTATTAAAGCCAAAAGTTCCCTGATTCCCTCAGGGTCT
>DULF01000098.1 GCA_012840535.1 Clostridiaceae bacterium | reverse complement strand
TGTGCAGAGCGGGTGTTTGAAGTGCTTGATGAGGATGAGGAAGTCCCTGACAGCCCGGACGCGGTTGTTCTTGAATCGCCCAGGGGCGATGTCGTATTTGAAAACGTCAGCTTCAGGTATAAGGAGGATGTGCCCCTTATTGAGAATTTAAACCTTGAAGTCCGGCAAGGACAAACTATTGCCATTGTAGGGCCAACAGGCGCCGGCAAGACCACCCTTGTAAACCTCCTGATGCGTTTTTATGAAATAAACGGGGGGAGGATTACCATTGACGGTGTCGACATCAGGGATATCAAGAGGGGTGCGTTAAGAAGCATTTTTGGCATGGTGCTTCAGGATACATGGCTGTTTAACGGCACTATCAGAGACAATATTGCTTACGGCCGCGAGGGGGCGACCATGGAGGAAATTGTCCGTGCGGCGAAAGCGGCCCATGCGGACCACTTTATAAGGACCCTGCCTGACGGGTATGATACTGTAATTAATGAAGAAGCCACAAATATTTCACAGGGACAGAAGCAGCTTCTGACCATTGCCCGGGCAATACTGGCCAATCCGTCAATCCTTATACTTGACGAGGCTACAAGCAATGTCGATACAAGGACCGAGGTACTGATACAGAAAGCCATGGCCAACCTTATGAGAAACAGGACGAGCTTTATAATTGCCCACAGGCTGTCCACCATACGTGATGCGAAAGTTATCCTCGTTATGAATAACGGAAGCATAATAGAAACCGGTACACATGACGAACTCATTAAAAAGGGAGGCTTTTACGCAGACCTTTATTACAGCCAGTTTATGGGAGCAAATGCAGATGCGGAGGCTGTTTAGGCTGAAACTGCGGAGATTGTCTGGAACGGTAACCAGGATAGCGGAAGAGGATAAGGAGGGGAGGGTCATATGAATTCTACACCCAGCGCAAACAGAAAGCATATTACTCTTTTCGGGAAGACCAATTCGGGGAAATCTTCCCTGCTCAATGCCATAGTGGGCCAGGAAGTATCTTTGGTGTCCCAGGTTAAAGGGACCACAACCGATCCGGTTACAAAGGCCATGGAACTGATTCCTTTCGGACCGGTGGTTTTTATTGACACGGCGGGCCTGGACGACAGAAGCGAACTAGGGGGCCTGCGAATCCAGCGCAGTTTCAAGATGCTGCAAAGGACTGATTTTGCCATGTATGTCATGGATATAAACGATATGGATGAGGACGCTTATTACGAGATGGCCAGGCGCTTTAAAAAATACAATATTCCTCATATGCTGGTTATTAATAAAATTGACACTGTACCTCAGGAAAAGAGGGATGAAGCGGCGGAAAAGTTTAAAGATGCCGTTCTCGTCTCGGCAAAAGATTGGCACAGTGTACTGGCTTTAAAAGATGAGCTGATAAAGAGGCTGCAAGAGGGTGAAGAGGAGCCTCCCATAGTCGGAGACCTGATACCTTATAACGGGAAAGTCATACTGGTAGTACCTATAGATTCCGAAGCTCCCAAAGGAAGGATTATCCTTCCACAGGTCCAGGTGATACGTGATTGCCTTGACCATGGAATAAAGAGCTATGTTGTAAGGGATACGGAACTTGAGTCCGCGCTTTCGGACATCAGGGATGTTGACCTTGTGATTACTGACTCGCAGGCATTTGCGAGGGTCAGCGCTATAGTTCCCGGGAACATTAAGCTTACGAGTTTTTCCATCCTGTTTGCGAGGTACAAGGGAGATCTTGATACTTTTGTCAAAGGGGTTTCAAAGGTTGAGGAGCTTAATGAAAACTCAAGGATATTGATAACCGAAAGCTGTACCCACAATACATCCCATGAGGACATAGGAAGGATAAAGATTCCGAGGCTGCTAAACAAGCACGTCGGTATGGAACTGAATTATGATTTTAAAATGGGACATGACTTTCCCGAAAACATAGAGGAATACGATCTTGTAATACACTGCGGCTCCTGCATGATGAACAAAAAAACCATGCAGACGCGTATAGACATGTGCATGGAGAAGGGAGTCAGCATTACAAATTACGGCGTTCTTCTGGCATACCTTACAGGGATTCTGGACAGGTGCCTTGAGATATTCCGGCAATAATTTATTAAATAAAGGCAGGAAGGATTCCCTGCCTTTTATTTATCATGTTTTTTATCATGTTTTTCTCTCATCTCAAAGAGACCGCGGGTATCTAAAACCGGTTCTACAAACAGAATACCTTTACCGGGCTCATCCAGATGAAGTTCCTGGGATAACGCCTGGACAACTTTATCAACTAAATCGTTTGGCATCAGGATAATAACAAGTTCCTTTTCAGGTTCAATTTTCACGCCGAATAAATTTGTGGCAAGCTCCGTATTGGCGCCTCGTCCGTGTAAAATCGTGCCGCCGCGGACACCGGCTTTTCGGGCGATATCCATCACATCGTCCGCCATACCGCGGTCGACTATTACAGTCAGTTTCTTGAACATACTCTTTTCCTCCATACCTTGGATTGCATTTGTGTCAATTTGCTCATGGCTTTTTTCATGCCACGGAAGCCCTACCGCGCTTATAACCGGTGTAATGTAGGCAATTCCGTGACCGGGCTTTGAAAGCTGGAGAGATTCGTCCAAGCAATCCATAATCTCTTTAGCTTTTTCCTTTTTCAGCAATATCTTTATAATGTCCCTTCTTTGGTTTTTAATGCCGAGCAAATTCAAAACCGTATTGCTTACCGTTCCCCGTCCGATGATTATCATCCCGCCTTTAAGTCCCATCTTTTTGACGAGGCTGACGCATTTATGGCTTTGATGCTCACTGAGGATTAATGTAAGCATCCGAATATCCCAGATGCTTTGTGTTTCATCATTCTGCTTATCCATGACTACCTCCAATTGTTTCCTGCTTCGAAATTTTAGTTTCAATTATTTCCTGTTTGGAAATTTTGGCTTTTGACACCTTATGTGTTTTTAACTGATAAAGTGCGCCCAAAAGTTCTATTGCCACAATCGGCATCATGGCAACAATGGCAATCATGCCAAATCCGTCTGATACCAGGTCGGCAGAAGGAACCTGAGCTGCAATGCCTTGAACAAATGCAAGGGAGAAGGTTGCAGTCATGGGACCGGAAGCGACTCCTCCTGCGTCGAAGGCCATGCCTACAAAAAGCTCAGGCACAAAATAGGCCAAAATCACGGCAATGCCAAATCCGGGAAGCAAATACATCCATAACTTGAGACCTGGCAATAGAATCCGCAAAGCCGACATAAGAATAGACAATCCCACAGCAACTGAGAGGAATATAAGAACCAGGGTCCGGCTGACGGATCCTCCCGTTACATCTTCGACCTGGTGGGTTAAAACATGGACGGCAGGCTCAGCCAGCACGGTTGTCAGCCCGAGAAAAAGTGCCACAAGCAGAACCGGAACTTTTGATTCCATTGAAGCCAGCTGTATTCCAAGCTGCGTACCGACTGCCATAAAACCGCCGTTTACACCCAGCAAAAATACTACCAGCCCGAAAAATGTCAGAAATATGCCTCGTGAAATGTCAAGCACACGGTTTTTTTTCTGCTTGAAAACAAATATTTGAAAAAGTATATAAACTATAATTATGGGCAGAAGCGACATCAATGCTTCCCAGGCAATGCGCAGTATCCTGGAACTGTACACATGCCAAAGACTGGTATCTGTAATGGTTTGCTCTGGCAATACGCCGCCAAGCTTTTCTATGCCAAAAATTACGCCTGTAATCAAAACTCCCAGGATAGCGCCTGTTGACGCAATGCCAATAAGCCCGAAATTGTCTGCTTCGCTTTCCTTGCTGTCTGATTTCATTGCTGAAATACCGGCTGCCAAAGCCAGCATAAAGGGTACAGTGATTGCGCCTGTCGTTGCTCCTGAAGCGTCAAATGCAATCGCGATAAAATCGGGTGTTGAAAAAAAGGATAAAATAAGAATCAGACCATAAGCGGCGGTAAATACGTATTTAAGCCTGACGCCCTTTAATATGCGCAACATTCCCAGGGTCATCATGACTGCAATTCCGATTGAGACAACAATAACCATCAACAACCGGCCAAATTGGCCTGAAGTCACGCTGTCCACCTGGCTGGCCAGAATATGAAGGTCCGGCTCAGCAAAGGAAATAAAAAACCCCAGGACCAAACAAATCGTAATTATCACGGCAAAAACTTTTGAATGGGCAAGTGTGTTTCCGATACCATGCCCTATAGGCTCAAGCCCCTGGTCTATGCCGAACAGGAACACAGTTAAACCAATAATGACCAAAACCGAGCCCAGAAGAAAAGCATAAAACATTGAGGAATTCAACGGGCTTATGGTAAAATGAAGTACCACTACAATTATTGTGATTGGCAGCACTGATGCCAGCACCTCTTTTAATTTGTCTTTTAACGCATCCAAGGCAACACCTCATTGAAAAGCATTTTTTAAAGATTTATGTATAATTGTTTTCCGTGGGTTGTATCAATGTGACTGTTATTGCTAAAGCTTTTATGCCCGAAATTATTATAATTGTTTTACTTTTAGTTGTCAATTTTTAAAAAGTGTATTGAATTATTGAAACAAATGGTATAATATAGAAATGTAATCAATTACATTAAATGAATATTGAATAATACTTTAACTGGAGTTGTAATATGTAATCCGTTACATAAAGGGGGCAAAGATGTCAACAATACAAGATGTTGCAAAAGCTGCAGGGGTATCTGTAGCTACTGTTTCAAGAGTGATAAACAACAGCAGGTCAGTCTCCGCCGAAACCAGGGAGCTGGTGCTTGAGACTATAAAGAAGCTGAATTACCAGCCAAATCTGTTGGGAAGAAATTTGAGGCGCGCTGAAACCAGGCTCATACTTATTCTTCTTCCAAGCATATCAAATCCTTTTTACGCCAAGCTTGTGAAAGGCGCGGAGGATGTTGCCCATAAGAACGGTTATAATGTGATGCTGTGCAACACCGATTCGGATATCAACCGGGAAAGGATGTACCTTGAGCATTTGAAAAACAGGCTAGCTGACGGCCTGATATTTATGTCCCCGGAAATAGATAAAGATGAGCTGACAAGCATTTCAAAGAGATTTCCGGTGGTGCAGTGCAGTGAGTACAAGGAAGGCGCTGATGTGCCGCGTATTAGGATTGACAACATGGCCGCTGCGTATAAGGCTGTGAAGCATTTGATTGGAATAGGGCACAGGCGTATAGGATTGATAAGCGCAAAAAACGAATATGTTTCCACTAAGCAAAGGGAATTGGGGTATAGGAAGGCGCTTGAAGATTCGGGCATTGATTTCGACAGTGCGCTGGTAAAGTACGGCAATTACGGCTTCAGAAGCGGTTTGAGGGCTGGAAACCAGCTATTGTCCATAGATAACAGGCCGACAGCAATTTTTGCCATATCGGATTCAATGGCCATAGGAGCAATCCGCGCAGCAAAGGAAAGAGGCCTTAAAGTCCCGGCAGATATAGCTGTTGTAGGATTTGATGATATAAGTTTCGCATCAATGTGCGAACCGCCGCTTACGACTATATCGCAACCCAAGTACGACCTGGGGTGCGCTGCAATGGAAATGCTGCTTGCGCAAATCCAGGGTAAGCCTTTTGAAACTGATGAAATCGTACTGGAACACGAGCTTATAATAAGGCAATCCACCATCGATTGCTGACATTATAAATCATTGAATCAAATACTCAATTATAACAAACAGGGGGTTTAAAATATGGCAGGTTGCAAGTGTGAGAAAGAACTTAGGGTTGGAATCATTGGATGCGGGGGCATAGCCTTCGGAAAACACATGCCAAGCCTTGCAAAACAAAAAAATGTTGAAATGACAGCCTTTTACGATGTAGTTACTGAAAAGGCTGAAAAAGCGGCTAAAGAGTTTGGCGGCAAAGAAGCAAAAGTATATGACGATTACAGAAAGCTCCTTGAAGATAAGAGCATTGATGTAGTCCATATTTGTACGCCGAACAAGTCTCATGCGGAAATCACAATTGCCGCACTGGAAGCTGGAAAGCATGTAATGTGTGAAAAGCCTATGGCAAAAACCGCCGCTGATGCAAGAAAAATGCTGGAAGCAGCTAAAAGGACAGGCAAAAAACTGACTATAGCTTACCAGAACCGTTACAGACCGGATTCGCAGTATTTGAAGAAGCTTTGTGATGATGGGGAACTTGGAGAAATCTATTTTGCAAAGGCTCACGCTATACGCCGCAGAGCGGTACCTACATGGGGTGTTTTCCTGAATGAAGAGGAACAGGGAGGAGGCCCGTTGATAGATATTGGAACACACGCTTTAGACCTTACACTCTGGATGATGAATAACTACAAAGTTAAATATGTGGTAGGAAATGTATATTATAAACTGGGAAAAATAAAAAATGCAGCAAATGCCTGGGGGCCATGGGACCCTGATAAGTTTACCGTTGAAGACTCTGCCTTTGGTTTTATTACAATGGAGAACGGAGCAACCATAATTCTTGAATCAAGCTGGGCTTTGAACACGCTTCAGGTTGGCGAGGCGATCACAACCCTGTGTGGTACCAAAGCAGGAGCTGATATGTGGGACGGACTTCGCATAAACGGAGAAAAGTACAGCAGACTGTATGTAACCAAGCCGGAGCTGAATTCGGGCGGAGTCGATTTCTATGAGGGCGCTCAGGAAAACCCGTCGGATATGGAAGCAAGACTCTGGATTGAGTGTATACTGAACGACATGGAACCTCTGGTAAAACCTGAAGAGGCGCTTGTTGTAAGCGAAATCCTGGAGGCGATTTATGAGTCTTCAAAAACAGGGAAACCGGTGTATTTCAGTAAATAACGGATGGGCATGGAATTTTTAGCGAGGTGAATGAAAATGAACATTTCAGTTCAATTATACACATTGAGAGAAGAGACTGGGCGCGACTTCGCAGGTACTCTTGAGAAGGTTGCAAAAATAGGGTACAAGGGAGTGGAGTTTGCAGGGTATGGCGGAATTCCCGCTAAAGAAATGAGAAATTACCTTGACAGCTTCGGATTAAAAGCGACGGGAAGCCATGTCATGCTTGATATGCTTACCCGGAACCTGGATGAAGTTATTGAGTATAACCTTGAAATAGGTAACAAGTATGTTATATGTCCGTGGAAAGAGTACAAGGGCAGTGAGGATTATATCAAAACTGCGGAGCTGTTTAATGAAATAGGCTGTAAGTGCAAAGATAACGGACTTAAGTTCGGTTACCACAACCATGCCCATGAATTTGAAAGCTTTGACGGTGAATATGGCCTGGACATTATTTATAAAAATACTGACCCGCAGCTGGTTGTTGCTGAGATTGATACATACTGGATTTATTATGCGGGAGTCGACCCAGTGGATTATATCAGAAAATATACCGGAAGGTGCCCGCTGATACACCTTAAGGATATGGAAGCAGGTGAAGGCAAAGACTTTGCGGAAGTAGGAAGCGGTATAATGGATATGAAGGCAATCATTTCCGCTGCCAAAGACGCAGGTTGCGAGTGGTTTATTGTAGAGCAGGATGTTTGCAAAAAACCTGCCCTTGAAAGTGTAAAAATCAGCTTTGAGAATCTTGGCAATATGAATATTGCTTAATATTTATTCAAGGTTGAACAAAAAAATTACGGGAAAGGAGAAGGCGTTATGTATATTGGTTTTTTAACAGTTTGCCTGGGCAATATGCCTCTTAAGGAAAAAGCGAAATGGGCATCCGAAAACGGTTTTAAATCCCTTGAAATAGCCTGCTGGCCAAAACGTAATGATCGTGATTACTCATCAAGCGATATTGATGTCGCAAACCTGACACAGAGTGAAGCTGATGAAATTAAAGCATACATGAAGGAATACGGATTGAACATTTCCTCACTCGCCTACTATGACAACAACCTTCACAAGGATCCCGACAAGAGGGCTTTTATCAACAACCATCTCAAAAAATGCATTGATGCTGCCGTAATGCTTGATACTCAGATGGTTGGCACATTTGTGGGAAGAAATATTGATAAAAGCATAAAGGATAATTTTGATGAATTTGAGCAAGTGTTCGGAGAATTGGTTGCCTACGCTGAGGAACGGGGCATAAAGCTGATGATAGAAAACTGCCCCATGAAGGGATGGCAGGCTGCCGGACAACCCGGGACAATATCTTTTACCCCTGAGCTCTGGGAAGAAATGTTCAGACGGATACCAAGCAAGAATTTTGGGCTTAATCTGGATCCGTCACATTTGTTATTTCAGTTCATTGATTATATTAATGTAATTCCTTACTTCAAGGACAGGATATTCCATGTTCATGCAAAGGACACGGAAATGTTTGAAGACAAGCTGAAATGGTATGGAGTATTCGACAGGCAGTTGGGAGAAGGATGGCATGACGGTTATTGGAGATATAGGATGCCGGGACTTGGTCAGATAGATTGGAAGAAATTTATCGATACACTTAAAAGCATAGGATATGACGGGGTCATCAGCATTGAGCATGAAGACCCGCTTTACTGGGAAACAGAAGAAAAAATCAAGGAAGGCCTTCTGAAGGGGAAGGAGTTCTTAATAAACTTTATATAATCAAGCGCCGTGTTTTTGTAATTTTCATATTGCTTATTATTTCCGGGGGTGGCTGCGTAAGCCACTCCTGTTTTGAACTTTTCCCGTTTCCGAAACTAATGTGTTATTGTCCTTGTTCCTACCCATATGGGTGTTGCAATGTTATGCTAATGTGGTATAATTATTTAATCAATATTTTTATTATTTAATTTTGCTCGGAGAGGGGAAAGGGTCCTGATTTTATGAATGGTGAGCAATTCAAACGATTGTGGAAAGGTTTTTGGCAACTGGCAGACCCCAAAATATGGATTGCTTCCACTATACCGATGGCTGTTGGCGGCGCGCTGGCATTCGGAACAACGGGCAAGTTTGACGTGTTCTGGTTTGTAGTATCGCTTGCAGCCGTATATTTGATAGAGATAGGGAAAAATGCGTCTAATGAGGTTGTTGACTATATCACGGGAGTTGACAGGTATGTCACGCCCGATAAAAGGACTCCGTTCAGCGGCGGGAAAAAGACAATAGTGGACGGTAAGCTCACTGTTACAGAAGCTGCCCTGATTTCAATGCTTACATTTGGAGCAGCCTGTATAATTGGGATATACATCATGTTATATAGAGATATGTCAATATTCTGGATTGGGATTTTAGGCGTGCTTATTGCTTTTTTTTACAGTGTCCCCCCGGTTAAGCTTGCTTACCGCGGTCTTGGAGAATTAGCTGTAGGTTTTGTTTTTGGCCCTCTTATATTGTCCGGGATATACAAAGTTATGACCCACGAGCTGACTTATCCCGTTGTAGTGGTAGCGCTGCCCATTGGATTTTTAATTGCGAATGTATTGGTAATTAACCAATTTCCGGACTATGAAGCTGACAAACGGGGGAATAAGAAAAACCTTGTCGTCCGGCTCGGGAAAAAGAAATCGGTTAATGTCCATGCCCTACTTTTTATTCTGGCCTTTTCATCTTTTGTAGCAATAGCTATTATATTTAAAAATCCTTTTTGGCTGCTGGGTTTTGTGGGAGTACCCCTTGCGGTGAAGTCAGTCAGAGTTGCCAAAGAGCATTATGACAATATTAAGGAGCTAGTACAGGCAAACGCCGCCACAATAATGGCATATCAGGTGACAGGCCTTGCAATGGTAATTGCAGCCATAACGGAAAAATACATTTGAGACAGCAGGTATATTATTACTCTAAATACAAATGTTATAAATTTTTTACAATAATAGACAAGATTAAACATTTTGTGATAAAATAGTGTTAACAATATAAAATTTATATAGAAAGATATAGAAAAATCTTAATATTTAAGGAGTTTTTGATATGGATGCTAATGTTACAGGAAACAGGAAGGCGGAAATAATAATGCGCCTGTCTGAATTTGAAATGCCCCCAATGCAGGATGTTCTTATTGTCGGAAGACAAGCCCCCATAGGACCTGAAGCTGCAAGAAGGATGGCAGATATTCTTTCACCGGAGCAATACGATGTTGTAAAACTGGACCATGCAAAAATTGAGGCTCTGGTAATTCGTAAAAGCCTGTTTAATTTCGTACCGAAGGATAAGTTAATTACATTGATATTAGAGGAGGGAGGCAAGATAGCTAACGAATCTCTCATAGTTAAAGCCCAGCTTAGCTTGGTTTTGCAGGTTAGCAAATCTGTTGAGGTATGATTACGCATGTTTCGGATATAATGATAAAGATAAAAGCCGTGGTAAATGCGGTTGACAGTTTATATAAAGCTCAGAGTGTAATGCTTAAAGAGGAAATTGACTGCCTGCCCGTTTTTGAAAATGAGAGGCTTGTAGGCTTATTGACTTTGCACGATGTAATTAATTCAAATCCTAACAGAATAGTAATTGATGCGATGAGGAGCAATTTTGCATTAATAGCTCCGGATACAACTATAATAAAGGCTGTTAATATACTGGAAGACAACAATGCCAAGGCTTTGCTGGTTGCTGACGGTAAGGGGCTCCTGGGGATTGTTACAAAAAACTGTTTGTATATAGAATATAGCAAGCTTATTGATACCCTGACAGGGCTATATAGAAGCCAATATGTATTTCAAGTATGCGAAGAGTTTATTAAAGATAATAGAACCCTGTCAATAATTTTTATCGACCTTAATAAGTTTGGAGAAATAGACAAGATTTACGGCCATGTTTTTGGCGACTTGGTTTTAAAAGAACTGGGAGACTTGTTAAAGGGAAATACGCCTGACGGAGTTTATTTGTCCAGGTATGGCGGAGATGAATTTGTTCTATTGTCAGACTTCTCTATTGATAAATGCAAGGAAATCGCTGCCCAGATTTTAAGGACAATATCCATGCATAATTTTTGTAATGGAATTAAGATTTCGGCTTCTGCAGGGATAGTAAGCAGGAAGAACATTAATATGAAGGCGGCAAATATTGAAAGCGTTATTGCGAATCTTATTAATTTCGCAAGCCTTGCTTCGACAAAAGCAAAAAATGAAAAAAAGAAAATATTGGCTATAAATGATGATGTAGCAAATGAAGTTGGCAAAATAAGCCTGGCGAACAAAATAAGGTTGGTTAATCCATAAAGCAAGGCATTATAAGGGTTATGGCACTACAATGCTTATAGCCTTGGGAATTATTTCAAAAGACGCTTTTCTGACTTTGTTGACTTCGCCGTCGATATTTATGGCTAAATCCTTGTCACACTCTATTGTTATTTTCTTGCCTCTGTAAAAACTTACTTCCTTTAAGTTCCCGTGCAGACCTTTTATAAATCTCGGGAGGAACCTGAAAATTTTGAACCTGTTAACTTCGCTTATCAGGCATATATCGAATTGGCCGTCGTCTATTTCTGCATTGGGAGTAGGAAGCATACCGCCTCCGTAGTACCTGCCGTTGGCCACTGCGGTTAGCAGGGATTTTGTTTCTATATACTGCCCGTCTATAGTGACTTTAAGGTAGTAGTTGTTGTATTTAAAGAGTGTTATGAGCACTCCTAAAATATATGCAAGTTTACCGGGTATACATGGCAGTTTTTTAATTTTGTTGGTATTGTAGACAACCTCCGCGTCAAAGCCAATAGATGAAATATTAATAAAATACCTTTCGTTTACCTTTGCCAGATCAGCTAAACGGACTTTACTGCCGTTTATCGCCCGCACAAGTATATCTTTTGGTTCCATGTTGCTGTTGACAATGCTTTTAATAAAGTCATTCCCCGAACCTGCGGGAATAATGGCAAGGCTGCTGTTACTTCCCACCATTCCGTTGACGACCTCGTTCAATGTTCCGTCTCCGCCAACGGAATAAACCCTCAAGCATCCTTTTCTGGTATATTCTCTTGCAATTTCGGTAGCATGTCCGGGCTTTTCGGTGATTTTAATCAAATATTTTTTCCCGGAGTTAACAAAAAGGTTTTTTATTTCTTTTATAAATTTTAACGCTTTTCCTTTTCCAGCCACAGGGTTGATTATAAAAAGATGCTCCATGTTTCTACCTCGACTTCTCTTAAGTTGTTTTTTAAAAGCGCGTGTAAATCAGTATATTCCTCTCGCATTGAAAAAATCCTTATATTTCATGTCCGTCTTAAGAATATGCCCGGTTATCCAGTCTGCTATAAAAGATATCATTTCCACCAGGGACTCAGTTTGTTTATTATCAAAATCGGTTTTTTCAAGTCTTTGAAGTTTCTTTACAAAAAAGTCATGCTCTATTTTATGGTTTTCATAGCCCTCATAGCCGTATTTCTTCATAAGTTCCTCTTCATAGCCGAAATGGAAGATTGTATAGTTTCTAAGCTCATCAAATATTTGAGCTATTTCGTCATAACGGTCAAATTCATCCCCCAGGGAAAGCAGGTCATAAATTCTGGACCCGATTTCAAACAATTTTTTATGCTGTTTATCTATTTCAGCAATATTGCAGCTATAGGTGTCCTTCCACTTTATCGCCATTTAATTAACCCCCTCTCTGAAAAAAACATAATTGAATGCAGCATTAATGTACAACCATATTTAATATAAATATTTTACCACGAAATTTGCAGATTAACCATAAAACATATTGGAAAGTCAATTAAAAAGGGTTCGTTTTACCGAACCCCTGCATTTTATAGAATTTCAAATCTTATACTGTTTTATTTGCCCCATCTTCAACAATCATCTGTCCCTTTGTGTTTATGCCGCCTATTCCTTTGCTGCCTGAAATGCTGATTTTGGCAATTTCCTGGGGTGTGACAACCATTCTGGAATCCGTCAACGCAATTTTTTCAGCTACAATGGCAGGATCGAGAGCATTTATCAAAATTCTTCCGGGCGAACTTGCGAAATTTGCGCCTGCCGACATAATGGCCTCATAGTACGACTGGCAAGCCCCGGCGAATATGCATAGCTTGTCATAACTCATTTGGTATTTTCTTGCCTCTCTGACTGACTGGACGAAATATTTGGAATTTGAGTAGCTGTTAATATTATACTTATCAGAATTTTTCTTAATACTGTCATGACCTGTAACAACGAGAATGTCCGGTTTATGCTTTTCCAGGAGCCTGCGGACAATTTCAGGTTGACGGCTCTCGCTTGCTAATTCCCCTACAGGCTTAAGGCCGCTGTCCCTATAAAAGCGCAAACATCTTTCCAGGAAATCGCTGCTGGAGTCTATATGAAGTATCTTGCCCGGTTTATACCTGGGTCTGGCCAGCGCATATCTTCCACGGGGATATAACCTTGTTGATGCGTACCTTGTAACCTCGTTCATATAACGCTGCATGTTCATGTATACGTACTTGAGGTTTGGCCTTACCAGGTCGTCTTCGCGAGCATCTGCCTCAATCCTGTAAACAAGTCCCTTAAGAATATAGACAGGCTTTCCGTTTTCATCCTGTGTAATACTAGAAATTACAAAAGGAATGTCTCCACCGTAAGATTTTCTGGCAACAATATCTCCAACTTTAAATGTATACATTTTGACCATCACTCCAAAACAAAAGTTATGTTACATAATATGCAAATAACTTTGTTTTGGATAATAGGTAGAAGACATTATTTATAAGTGTTACAGGCTACATGGGACAGGTTACATAAAACTGGCGTTGTCAAGGGGACATTGCCAGGGGGACGGTTCTTTTGACAACTTTTCAAAAGTTGTCAAAAGAACCGTCCCCCTGACCACCCCTGACACAGTGACACAGTGACACAGCAGGATTAGCGGATTATTTCTCCGTCAGTGCTTATTATTACTTCTTTGCACTGGACAATGTTCTGGGAATTCAGCATTGCTGTCTTTACAGCTCTTACAATGCCTGAGCAGCACGGAACTTCCATCCTCACAACAGTTATGCTTTTTATGTCATTGTTTAGCAGTATATCTGTAAGCTTATCAGTGTAGTAGTCGATGTCATCCAGCTTTGGACAGCCGATTAGTGTAATCCTTCCCTTGATGAAATCCTTATGGAAGTTTGCATAAGCATATGCTGTGCAATCAGCCGCTATTAACAGATCAGCGTTATCCAGGTAGCCTGCCCTTGGATTGATGAGGTTCAATTGTACCGGCCACTGCCTGAGTTCAGAACGGCACTGAACGCTGGATTGTTCCTCGGAATTTTGAGGAACATCAGCTATGCTTTCCTGCATGTTTCTGTTCATAAACCTTGCTGCCGTTCCAGGACACCCGCACGGCAGGGGCGTGCTGTCTTGCTCTTCCATTTTAGCCTGCAGCTTTTTCCTTTGTACTGCTTCTTCGCTGAAAGGAACCGTGTCCTTTTCTATAATTTCGATAGCGCCGGTAGGACACTCGGGAAGACAATTCCCCAGGCCGTCACAGTATTCGTCACCGACAAGCCTTGCTTTTCCGTCGATGATTTCGATAGCTCCTTCGTGACATGCATTTACGCACAAACCGCATCCATTGCACTTCTCTTCATCTATTTTTATGATTTTTCTCTTCATATTTTCCACTCCTTTTTCCTTTCAAAATCTAATTTTCTTAATTCAATTATATTAGCATCAGTCTGAAAAAAACGGTAACGAATGTTACCAATCGATATTTTTTTTTGTGCTATTTTATTTCTAATATCGACAATTATTGTGTATTACGATGAAATTTATGGTAAAATTATAAATGGCATACAAAGGTTAAGATACAAGTTGAAAGCGGGTATATAGTCTATGTATGAACTAACGTATTTTATGAGCACTGAAAGGCTATGTGCGCTTATTGACAGCATATATAATCTTACCGGAATCCCAACAGGTATTTTTAATACTCAAGGGTTGCCTGTGGCTGCTGCCGGCTGGGAAAAAACAAGCACTCAATCCCTTGGCGAAAGCTCATTGGCAAGAATAAAAGATTTGGTGAAAAATGGGCTTATATCTTTGATTTCACAGGAGGAAAAAGAATACATTATTTACAAGTGTGAAAGCGGAATGGTTTATATAGGCTTTCCTGTTGTCGCAAGAAATGGTCTCCTGGCTGTAATTTTTCAGGGACAGTTTTTAATAGAGGAAACTGATTTGAATAGATTTAAAAGAAGCGCTGTTGAAATTGAAACCGGCGGACAGTGTCTCCCGGAACCTTTGAATTTGGAAGTTTCAAAGGAAGTGCCAGTAATACCTGGGGAAAAAGTGGACCTGTCAATAGAACTGATTTTGCAAATTTCAAAGCTTATAATTGAAGTTGTTGAGCAAAGGCTTACAAATCAACAATTAACAAATGAAATAGAAATAATCAAGGCTAACAGCAACAGAATTGAAAAAGAACTTAAAGAAAGCTATGAGGAGCTTTCAGCGGTTTATGAAGAGCTGATGGCTTCTGAAGAAGAATTGAGACAGCAGTTTGATGAGCTTCAGCAAAGCCAGGAGGCTTTGAGAAAAAGCGAGGAAAGGTATAAGATAGCGGTTGATGGGGCAAATGACGGTATATGGGATTGGGATTTGGAAAACGATGTTTCATATATATCTGAAAAATGGGCAAAAATGCTTGGGTTTGACCATGCGGAAATAAAGGGCCACTATGAAAAATGGGGCAGCATAATCCATCCTGACGACCTTGTAAATGTACGGAATACTTTAAAGGAGCATTTTAAAGGGCTGACCCCATATTATGAGTGTGAATACAGGCTGAGGAAAAAAGACGGGGAATATATTTGGATTCTGAGCAGAGGAAAGGCTTTGAAAGACGCCGATGGGAGGCTTGTCAGGATGGCTGGTTCCCACACCGATATAACGGAACGGAAAAGGACAGAGGAGTTAATATTTAATATGGCATTTTTCGATGCGTTGACAAACCTTCCCAACAGGACCCAATTTCTCGCCAGGTTGAATGACGAACTTTTAAGAGCCGCTGACTCACGAAGTTCCGGGGCCCTGTTTTATATAGACATTGACAATTTCAAATCAATAAATGATACCCTTGGACATAGTTTTGGGGATGTGTTCCTGATAAAGGTTGCAGAGAGGCTGTCTTCATTTGTAAGTGAGGATGCCTTGGTAGCCAGGTTCGGAGGGGATGAGTTCATAATTTTATTGCCGGAAATAAGCGGTGTTGATGAAGCAATAAGTTTTGCTGATAAATTAATAAAAGAATTCAGAGGTTCCTGGAGTATAAACGGATATGATCTTTTTCCAACCATTAGCGTAGGTGTCACAATATATCCCAGGGATGGGGATAATATCGGGGAGCTTCTTAAAAATGCCGACATGGCAATGTATAAAGCAAAAGAAGTGGGAAAAAACAACTATCAGTTTTACGATCCTTCCATGCTGGAAAGGATAATTGAGAGGTCAGAAATGGAGAAATTCCTTCATCAGGCAATAATTAACAATGAATTTATACTTGACTACCAGCCCCAGTTTGACATTAAAAAACACAAAATTGTGGGCCTGGAAGCTCTTGTTAGATGGTTGCATCCTACAAAGGGGCTCATTCCGCCAAGTACTTTTATATCGTTGGCAGAAGAGACAGGGCTGATAAATGAAATCGGCAGGTGGGTTATAGAGACTGCATGCCGCGAAGTAAAGGATTTGCACAATAACGGATTTGAAGGACTGACAGTATCAATCAATATATCTTCGGTACAGCTTCAGAATGAAAGATTTGTTGACCTTGTAAAGGACATTTTGGAAAGGACAGGACTTGAGCCACAATATCTTGAGTTTGAAATAACTGAAAGTGTCATGATAGACAATTTTGATATTAATAATTCCATATTGAACAAATTAAAACAGCTTGGAATAAGAATTTCTCTTGATGATTTCGGGACGGGCTATTCCTCCCTTAACTACATAAAACGAATGCCGCTGAGTACTTTAAAAATAGACAAGTCATTTATCGCCGATATTGAAAAGGATACAACGCAAAAATTCATAATTGAAGCCATAATCAGGCTTGCCCATAAGATAGGGCTTGATGTTACTGCCGAAGGTGTCGAATCAGTTAACCAGCTTAAATACTTAAAAGAGCTTCAATGTGACAGAATCCAGGGTTTCCTTGTAAGCAAACCTGAACCTGCAGAGCAGCTTGTCGAAATGCTTGAGAACATTGATAAGCTACGGGACAACTTTACAATATAATGCTTTTACTATAATATTATAATATTGATTTATGAATAATATTTTTCCACGCAGAACAGTTTAGGGGGCTATATAAAAATGACAGGAAAAGAAAAGATTGTTTCAAGAATCAAGGAATCAGGGCTGGTTGCAGTCATAAGGGCGGATAATTCCGAACAGGCTGCCAAAATAACCGATGCATGTATTGAAGGCGGGGTAGCCGCTATAGAAATAACCTTTACAGTGCCCGGAGCCCATAAGGTTATTGAGGATCTGGCCAGAAAGTACACGTCAGGAGAAATTATCATAGGCGCGGGAACGGTGCTTGACCCTGAGACGGCACGCATTGCCATACTTTCAGGAGCGCAGTATGTGGTGAGCCCATGCCTCAACATTGATACAGTCAAGCTTTGCAACAGGTACCAGGTTGCATGTATGCCCGGAGCCATGACAATTAAGGAGGTCGTAGAATGCATGGAGGCGGGCGCAGACATTGTAAAAATATTTCCCGGCGAGCTTTTCGGACCTAAAATAATAAAATCAATAAAAGGGCCGATACCACAGGCACAGCTTATGCCGACCGGGGGAGTAAATGTTGATAATGTGGCAGAATGGATAAAAGCCGGCGCCGTTGCGGTAGGAGCAGGCAGCAGCCTTACCGCCGGAGCAAAGAAAGGCGATTATGCGTCAATTACAACATTGGCAAAACAGTTCATTGAGAAAATCAAAGAAGCGAGAATGTGATTAAAAAGCGGCGGAGCAAAAGTTTGTACTGTTTTGGGGGAGATTGCACAAACTTTTGTTCCGCATCAAACTGCCCGGATGTTTTTTCTGTACTCCCTGGGGGGCAGACCTTTTACTTTTTTAAATATCTTCGAAAAAAGAAGCTGGTCATCGTATCCTATCGAACGGGATATGTCTCCTATTGAAAGGTTGTTGTCAAGCATCAGTTCGCATGCCCTGTTTATCCGGAAGTTAACCAGGTAATCCTGCAGTGAGGTGTTCATATATTCCTTGAAAACCGAACCAAGATAACTGCGGTTGAGCCTTACATGGTCGGCAATATCGGAAATGGAGATTTTGCGTGAGTAATTCCTTTGTATATACTCAATAGCCATTCTTACATAGGTTTCCTTAAGATTCTCACCGCCGTCAATAAACTTTTCAGAACCGTTTACTTCTATAAGCTGGGTCAGAAACATGTATAAAAGTCCAAGCAAACGGAGTTCCCTGCTTTTTACCAGTTTTTTTGTCTCAATCATCTGTTCAAAACATTTCTGAATGTAGTCATCACTGTCATAAGTAAATATTGGGTTGTCAGCTGTAAGTCCGGCATGTTTAAGGTACAACTCGGCCTTAAGGCCGTGAAAACCTACCCATGAGTAATTCCAGGGGTCTTCATAGTCAGCCTGGTAATAGGCCACGATATTGGGGCATATTAAAAAACCCTGCCCTTTTCCAAGGTGGTATGTTTTTCCGTTTACCTGGAAAATGCCTTTTCCGCTCGATATATAATGGATAAGGTAATGGTCTCTTACTGCAGGGCCCCAGCAATGGCCGGGTTCACAGGCTTCCGTACCGCATTGGTACATATTTAAATCCATATGGTTAAGCCTTCTGATCTGTAAATTTTCGTACATGTTAAACGTCCCTTCAACAACAGAAAGTTATTTATAATATAGCATTATACCATATATTAATAGCAAACTTCCATTTACACAAATCTATAAACAGGTAAAATGTAAATTAAAAAGCGAATGGGACGTGAATTCTATCAGTCAGATTTAATTATTTTGCAGAGGTGATGGAATATGAAAAAAATAGCTTTTATTGGCGCAGGAAGTTTTGGTTTTACGCGATGCCTTGTAAAGGACATACTTTCATTTCCTGCCCTTTCAGACAGTACACTGGCCTTGATGGATATTGACGAAGACCGGCTGGCGGCAATTACAAAGGCTGTCAATAAGATTATTAAGGCAGGGAACTATCCGGCAAAGGTTATTTCTACGACAAACAGGGCGGAAGCCCTTGAAGGAGCGGATGGTGTCGTTTGTACCATTCTTGCCGGAGGGGTGAATGTATGGAGGCATGATATTGAAATACCCAAGAAATATGGAGTAGATATTAACGTTGGCGATACCAGGGGACCGGCAGGTATCTTCAGGGCTCTCAGGACAATTCCTGTAATGCTTGATATTTGCAGGGATATCGAACGTTATTGTCCTGACGCGATATTCTTGAATTACACCAACCCAATGGCCATGCTTTGCAGGGCTATGCAGGGCCAGAGCAAGGTTAAAGTCACAGGCCTGTGCCATAGCGTACAAGGAACGGCTGAGATGCTGGCAAGATGGATTGGCGCTCCCATGGAGGAAATCACTTACCTCTGTGCAGGTATCAACCACCAGGCATGGTACCTTGAATTCAAATGGAACGGCAAGGACGCGTACCCGTTAATACGCGAAGCCATAAAAAAACCTGAGATATATAACGAAGAAATAGTAAGAAATGAAATGTTTCTTCACCTGGACTACTATGTTACCGAGTCAAGCGGTCACAATTCGGAATATAACGCGTGGTTCAGAAAGAGGCCTGACCTGATTGAAAAATACTGTATTTACGGAACAGGCTGGAATCCCGGAGAGCATGCATACATTCTGAAAGAATATCTAAAGAGGGAAGATACGTGGAGGGATGAAATCGAACAATGGCTCAATGAGGAAACGGTTGACCTGGAGAGAGGTCATGAGTACGCCGCATACATTTTTAACGCTATAATTGGCGACGGAACCATGTTTAAGTTCAACGGAAATGTGCGTAATTTCGGACTGATTGACAACCTGCCCGAGGGATGCTGTGTTGAAGTGCCCATTCTGGCATCAAAGAGGGGTTTTGAACCGATACATGTCGGACCGCTGCCGGATCATTTGGCAATACTTAACAATATCAATGCAAGGTGTGAAGAGCTGGCGGTTGAAGCGGCTATAACAGGTGACAAGAGGAAGGTATTCCATGCCATATGTCTTGATCCTCTTACTTCTGCCGTATTGAGCCTGGAAGAAATCAAAAACATGGTAGATGAAATGTTTGAGGCAAACAAGGACTGGCTGCCTCATTTCAAATAAACTCAGCAGAAACAGGACATTCCTCCTGCAGAGAAGGAATATCCTTAAGGAGGGATGTCCTTTTTGTTGTTAAGGCAAAAAAAAGGGTTAGTCTTGCGACTAACCATGTAAAGGGGGTCAAAATGTATTTTGTGAGGTCATTTATAGTATTGACCGCAAGGGATAATTTTTATACATAGTTTTTTATAAAAATTTATTTTTTCATAAAAGAGTTCATCTTTGTTCATAATAAGAATAAAAAAGGAGTGTGCCCTTTTACATCTATGGACAAAGAAAAAATTGTAAACGCTGAGAGCCTCAATATCGATTCAACGCTGGAGGAAATATCAAATGAGCTTAAATCCACTGATACGCTGATACTTGATGTCGGAAACAATTATTTTAATCAGACTGATAAAATATACGACACGTTGATTACGAGGGGTTATGATGTAAGAAAGACTTTCAAAAACGGCAGGTATCAGATTATTGTCACAAATAGAAAATAAATGCTGCAAGAACGCCTAATGCCGTGGCGTATGAGAAACGGAACTTTGCACCGTCGCTCCTGTCCTTCAGGTTTGTATAGGGAAGGAGCGACATGGTGAGAAAACAGCTTTTTACGTACCTGAGGAAATATTTTAAACGCTCATGTCCATTTTTTCTGAAGACCATTATAACTAGGGCAATTAATCCTCCCAGGAGAAATGAGTACATTATGCTGTATATGGCAAACTTAACCCCCATTATGGAGCCGATAGCGGCAAACAGCTTGATGTCGCCTGCGCCGAGCATTTTCAGGCTGTAGAGAAGAAACAAGAAGAAAGCCGGGGCCACGGTTGCCAGGAGGGAAATGGCCAAGCCGCGGATTCCGGATACACACAGGTTGGTTAAAATTCCTGCAGCCATAAAAGGATAAACTATTGAATTTTTAATGCGGTAATGTTTATGGTCACTTATGATTGAAAGCAGTAATAATAAAAACAATTCAATGTATTTGGCGAAAACGAGCATCGTACCTCCAAAAAAAAGCGGGACTTCAGTTTTATTGCATTTTTATGCGTTATCCAGCCGATGATTACATAATAATACCATTAAGTGTAATATATGTCAATTGCTGTTGTTATTTGCCATAAGAAATTGCTTAATATCCATTTTGTCCTTAGATATAAAATATTTCCCCGTTTTTGCCGATAAAAATTAATAAAGTATTCAGATTTTTTAGAGGTGGGGCAATGAAAGTTTTGAATAAAATTTTGGCAGTATTTTTGATATTTGTGACTCTTGCGGGCATTTTTCCGGCAAATGCATTTGCTGCCGGTTCGCCGGTTTACATATATGTAGACAGCTACGTTTCAGGAAAAGTCAGAATAAGCTGGGATTTTATAAGCGGTATTGATTCTATAGAAATAGGGTACAACAAACCGGGGGAGATATCAAAGGAGATTATTTCCCTTCCTGCTGATGCAACTAATTGTGAAATTTCGGGTCTTGAGAATGACTATATATATAACATAGAGCTTTATACCATAAAAGGCGGGACAAAGGAAAGAAGGGGCCTGTTGTTTTTCCTTCCCGGAATAACTTTCAGGTCGGAAATCGTTGAAGAACCTATGGATGATGAAAACGTGCCTCCTTATGATCCGGCGGGAGGTCGTGAAATAGGAACAAAGCCGAGGCTTAAGCTGAGTTGGAATATTCCGCGTATTTTTATTTCCAGCGAGACAGATCCAAAATTTGAGTATGCCAATGAAGCCCTTTTATACATTCAAGACCAGATAAACAATGTATACGGCACTTCATATAACATAAAAAGCTTTGATTACCAGATTAACATTTCGCAGGACAGCCAGGATATGAGCGGCAATGCAGCCGTGGAAATAAAACAGGAAGGTTCAGGTTATATAGCCACGGTTTCCGGAGGTACAAGCAGTACGTCGGTCAATATTGCCGACGGCAGGATGGAGATTGAGCTTTTAGGAAGGAAGGACAGGAATACCGCTTTGCCGTCTCCGACAGCTGATGGGGAACTGCCACATCCTGATATTCTACCTGGAACAATATATTTCATGAACATCCAGACGAAGATTGATGAATACCAGGATGCGGTGGTTTTAGGGAGAGACGGGTACAGTCCGTTGGAAGGGAAAGCTTATACATATACACCCATAAGGTTTCAAATTTTTAAAGATGAGCAGGACAATGTCAATGTCAAGGTATACACGATAAACCAGGGAAGCCTTTTATTGCCGAACCTTTATTACGAAGTTCAGTCAAATACCGTTAATTCGGCATATGGGTGGAAGTTGAGAGCAAGGCTGGACCCGGATTATTTTAAAGATGCCAGCGGAAAGAACCTGGAATATGGCTTGATACCCATAATAAGTGAGGGTGGAGAAGATGACGGCTCGAAAGAGAACAAGATTTACTACAGGGTCGTGGTAACTTCAGAAAACGCTGATGTTTTAAAGTCCCAAGCACTTTCATATATAATCAAGCTTGACAAATCCAAGCCGCCTATTCCCAAGGATGTCAAGATCATAGACAGAATAGCGGCCATAGATGAAGACAGCGGCAGGATGTCAACAGATGTTACCATTTCATGGGACGAGCCTTTAAGTTGGAAAGAAATAAAGGAAAACCCCGATGATAATAATGATATATATTTCTGTTTCATGCTGAACATAAGCCAGACTGATATTACGCAAAGACCGTATCCGCCATTGATAGATGAAGTGAACGGCATTGAGCACGAGGACTATTTCCCTGCCAAATACAGGCTTGTAAAGTACGTGAACGCAAGATCCGTCCTGTTATCGGATGAAAATGCGGATAAAATCAGGGAAAATAACGGACGGCTCGAATACACGCTTAAAGGGTTTGACCTTTTTACCTGGACTGACAAAGACGGAAACAAATTTGAGTTTTCAAGCGAGTTTCGTCAAAAAATGGGCATAGAGGATGATTACCCGGACTTCCTTTTGAGCAACAGGGTGTACTATTTGCAAATGTTCACTGTTAAAGGTGATCCGCAGGCTGTGGATGATATTATGGACATTGCATCCGACAAATCCGTAACTGTCAGTTTTACAACATTATCATTCAAGGAAAAGGAAGTGCCTCTTCCGGACAATTTCAGACTGGCTGAGCCTGACGGCAATACCTATGTAAAAGAGGGCGATGCAATCAGCAATATAATAAAACTGCAGTTTAATAAAATCAGTAATATTAAATGGGACGACTATACTGTTTACAGCTATGACAACAGGGTATTTTATGACTTGTACATGAGTACTGCTTCAGACGGTGGTTTCATACTTATAGGCTCAACAAGTAACATTAACGACGACGAGTACATGCAAAAAAACAATGTTGAATTTATGGAAGTGGATGAAGGCGGAAACAAGTATATTGTAGCGAAAATAAAGGATTTCACAAAGGACCCGGCGATAACGTCCTTTGGATATAAACTTACGCCCAACACCACATATTACTTTAAGCTTAAAACCAGGTTTGTCATGGCAAGGAAAGACCCTGCAACATATCCTGATGATTACGATATAAGAGAATCCCAATATTCTTTTATACTCTCTGTAACTACCGTGAAGGGGGATATTACACCTCCTGACCCGTCGGAAAAGGTTCCTTTGGCGCCCTCTGATTTTTCCATTGCTCTGGATGAAAACGGAAACGAATTGCGCACGGCAACCAGTGTTGTATTTAATTGGACAAGGCAGGAAAACGATGTGAAATATACGCTTATATGCACGTCCAAAAGGCTGCCCATGAATGCCGATCCCTCACAATACCTGAATGACCCGTTATACCAGGAATTTAAAAAGGCATTTAACATTGACAGCAGCGAAGTCGGCATTGAATTTGACCCTGGGCTACCTGCCGACCAGAATCCTGAAGGGTTTGAATACAAGGACTCAACAAAGTTGTGCATATACAAGCTGGATGAATGGCTGTTCCCGAACAGGCTGTACTTTTTCAGCCTGCGGGCTGAAAACAAGGACAACGGGAACGTGAGCCCATGGATAAGCATACCCGTTACGACCAGGCTTATTGAAGCGCCGGAGTACCTTGAAGCTTTAAAAAGAGGGGAACTGGGCTTCTTCTGGACGGATTCAATAAGCCAGGCAAAGCCGGAAGATTACAACATTTACATCAAAGGACCCAATGACAAGGATTATAAGCTTGTTCCAAGGTCACAGTGCACTGTCGTGAAGGACAGCAAGCCGGTACCTGCCGGAGGCGAAATTCATTACGTTTATTACGGCAGGGTTAAAGACCTTGAACTGAATACATCCTATGATATAAGAGTATACAGGGGAAGTGAAGATAAGGTCCTGGTATATCAAAAAACAGGGGCCTCAACGAGAAACGTATACTATGAACTGGAAGTGAAGTGGAAAGGTATCAAGGGGTACAGGTATGAAATTGCTATAAAACTTGCTGATGAGGTGGATTACGTCATACTGACCCCTGAAGACCTGGAAATATATACTGATATTGACGGAAACAGGAACCCCTATTACACCGAGGAGACGCTCCAAACCTATAATTCAGATGACATGTATTACTTTGCAAGGATAAAATCGATGCTTGTAACTCTGCCAAACGGCCTTAAGGAGCGTAAGCCTCTCCAGTCAAACAAAAAGTACCATATAAAAGTGAGGGCTGTGAAAATTGACCCGGTGGATACCACTATTGCGGCTTACTCAAAATACACCGGCCCTGTTGAGGCAAGGACTGAGTTTAATCAGGATGACTACGAAAAGGATAAGGATCAGGAGGACCGTGAAATCAAATTCCGCGACAAGATAAGCCAGCTTGAGGAAAGATTGTTCTGGAGGGTGGATATCCGGAATAATTCAGCCAATAAAATACTGTTGAGAAACGAAAAAGTTGTAAATGTACTGCAAAACAGCCCTGGCAGTTCGTTGACAATTGACATTTCCGGTTTTGTTCAAAACCTGGATACCGATATTGTATATATACCTCTCGGAGTAATAAACGCTGTGAATTCGAAGGGTAAAAACCTTGTTATAAAGACTTCACAGGCTGAATTCACCATAAGACCGGGCACACTGAACACTGAGAGTATTGATATATTAAGAACCTTGAACAAAAATCCCATGACAAGCGATGTATTAATTGAACTGACGATACTGCGGACAGGTTCGGGAAGTTTAAAGCTGCCTGAAAGCACCCAGGCGGCATCCAAAGTAATTGACTTGAACCTGCATGCTGCGGGAATCAACCGGACAGCAGCAGAACTCGAGAAAATGATACATGACAGACTATATAATGAGGAAGACGGCCTTGTATCCGAGAAACTTAATTTGCTTCTCAGTACATACACAGGAAGCGGCAAAAGCGCTTCAGGGCTTTTGGAGCAGTATATAGACGAATTGGTTAAACTGGTGGAGACAGAGCTTTCGGCTTTTATAGGCAGTACCATTGGAGCAATTAAGATAAGCGGCATGTCCGGAAGCATAAATTCGTTCAGTTCTCCAATGTTGGCAAAGCTGTTCTTTTCCAATACAAAGGGACTTAAATACCCATACGTATTGTATAACGGCAAGAGCTCCTGGCAGAAGATCACGTCCAATGTGGTTACCTATACCAATTACCTTGTTTTCCAACCAACCGGGACAGGAAAGTTTGTTGTGCTTCTTGCATGGAATGCAGCCAGTGACATGCCTGACGGCCATTGGGCAAAAAGGGATGTTGAAAAGTTTCTGTCAAAATATGATTTGAGCGACGTATTTTATGGTATTGACAAAACATTCGCGCCTGAGGACAACGTTACGGCAAAGGAAATAGTGCTGCTTTACGAAGTGGTAATGGACCTGGATGATGAGAACGCCGGACTTGACATCAGGACAAAGGTGAAAAACCTCGGGCTGGGTGATATAATAAACGTTAACAGGATTATGGGACTTGTGACAAAACAGGAAACAGCCGCGGTAATTGCCAGGATATTCTGTGCAAAGATGGGTATCAGGATTGAAAATATAAAACTTGGAAGGAATGTATATATTAATGACGAAATCTACGTTGACAGCAGTTTTGAAAAAGCGGTAATGTTTGTTGTAGACAACAGTATCCTGAAGCTGGATGCCAACGGCAATTTTAATCCTAAAGCCTCAGTCAGCAGGGCTGAGGTAATATCCGCATTTGTAAAGGTGCTTGAAAAGACGGGAGATTTGTAATATATGTCAGAAAAAATCATATAGGGCAGGGGTTCAGGTATGAAGTTTTTTAATAAATTATTATGCATATTGTTGACGACAATCATTTTATTTGCCGAGCTGCCATGTGCGGTAGTGCATGCGGCTGGATACGACCCGCAAAAACCTCCTGAAAAACTCAGAGTGGCTGAAGGCGGCATAGGGTATAACCAGTACGAAGGTTACTATGTAGACCTTGAATGGGAATACCCTTCAGGGTTTATTATACCCGGTACGTCAGGCACATACCTCAATTTCTATACACAGGAGGTACCCAAACCCTATCAGTCTTCGTCGTCTGTACGCATGCTTAAAGAAGGGGGCATAAAGGTTGACGCATCCCCTGCTTTATCTCCGACAAGCCACAGGCTGAAAACACTGAAATCAGGTACCGTATATTATATTGACGCGACTGCCTACTATAGGTATTTCGATGGGGATATAATAAGACAAAGCAATGAATCACAACCATCAAACAAGATAAAAGTGTTGACGGATATTGATATTAATGTAATCTCACAAGGTCCTTACCAGATAAAAATCGTGTGGGACGATGTATGGAACAGCAACGGACGCATAGGCTACAAGCTGTATGTTTCCGATAGTGACAAGTTTTCCTATGTACCGTCAAGGTATATTGACCCTTCAAGCATCGGACCCGGCAAACCGGTACAGGTGAACCAGGCGGATGGAAAACTTGAATATATACATACGGTAAGTGAACCTGGAAAGGTGTATTTCGTAAAAATTGAACCTGACATAACCGATCCTGAACTGTTATACTATCCTCAAACCAGCAGGACCGTGGCAGTAAGCAGTTTCATACTTGCAAGGGGCACTAAAATATCTTCATCATCTGAAGGTACAAGATGGAGGTTGGACTGGAGTCCTGTTTATGCCGGACTGAGTGATATAGTGGACATTAAATATGAGATATACAGGGGAGACATGCGTACCACTGAACTCCCGGGACGTATACAGACTGTCAGCGGAAACAGCATATCTGTTATTTTAAAACCGGGGGAAGAGGAGTATATTTATTTCATCATCAGGGCTATCGTGACCAGAAAGGATAATGGGCAGCCTTATTATCCTGGAATCAGGATTGAATCTGACAGAGTGATGATGAAAGATTACGAGGTCGGCGCCTACCCTCCTATGCCGGAATACGTCCAGGAGATTGCTGAGGTTAAAAGTGAGGTTACGCATAACAGCGCTGTTGTACTCTGGCGAATGCCCGAAAAGGTAACAGGGGAGATAGATTACGATACTTCTTACGATGTATGGCTTGTGACTGACCCGAATGTGCTCAATGACGATGACAAACTGGGGCAACCGGTTTCTTGGAACCTGGGAGACGGCGCTGAAAGCAGGACGTCAGGCAGATTTACTTTTAATTTTGATATTGTAAGAAACAGCAGCGGAAGCGCTGCAGGTATAAGCTGTAC
>DULF01000097.1 GCA_012840535.1 Clostridiaceae bacterium | reverse complement strand
GCGCAGTGAAGACCCGCCCTGGTCGCAATCTGAAATTCCCTATCCAGTACATAGCTTATCTCCGTGGAGTCAGCTTCCTTAAAATTCATTGCAACAATCCCCGAATTACACTCCTCACTGTTTAAACTGTATAGAATAGTTTTGTCTATACCTTCTATGCCTTCATGCAGCCTCTTGGTCAGCATGTGCTTATGCAGCTTCAGGTTTTCCAAACCGATACTGTTAATAAATTCTATGCCGTATCTAAGCCCTATTATTCCAGGTGTGTTTAATGTTCCGCTCTCAAGTATATCAGGCATGAATTCAGGCTGATATATGCTTTCTGAATTGCTGCCTGTCCCCCCCTGGATAATGGGTTTGATATTTAATCCTTCCCTGACGTACAACCCACCGGTGCCTTGTGGTCCAAGAAGCCCTTTATGTCCTGGAAAGGCAAGCATATCAATATGCATGCTTTCCACGTCTATTTTTATCGTACCTGCTCCTTGTGAAGCATCAACAAGAAATGTTACGTTGTTCTCCTTCGCAATTTCACCGATTTCCTTTACAGGAAAAACAATACCGTTTACATTGGATGAAACAGTGCAAACAATCAGCGCGGTTCTGCTGCAAATTTTCTTTTTAATATCCCCGGTATCTATGCGACCGTATTTATCGCCCTTCAAAATTGTAATTTCTATCCCTATATCCTTTTCAAGGGTTTTAAGAGGTCTCATTACAGCATTATGCTCCATGCATGTAGTTATAACGTGATCTCCTTCTTTAAGGAAACCCTTTAAAGCAAAATTCAGCGCTTCTGTTGCATTCCTGGTAAAACAAAGCCTGAGCGGATTTTTTACATTAAAAAAGCTGCTTACAACTTCCCTTGCTTTCATTATTTCTTTACCCGATTTTATGGACATTTGGTGTCCTCCCCGGCCAGGGTTTGCACAGTATTCCCTGAGGCACCTGTCCATTTCATCGTAAACCCTGTTTGGCTTTGGAAAAGAAGTAGCAGCATTATCAAGATATATCATATCAGCTTAATACCGGTTGAATCTGTTTTCCTTTAAGCGCATCTTTTAAAGTAGGTATTATCATGTCAAACTTTGCTACCAGAGAATTGCATTTTTTAACCGGATCATCCTGGCCGAAAGGTACAAAATAAATATTCTTCCTGTTAAGGAGCATCCCCAGGTTTCTTGCATTGGCGCCCAGTCCGTCATTAGTTGATATTGCAAGAACCACAGGCTTTTGGTTTCTCAGGTGTGCCTTAACGGCCATGGTCACTGTTGTGTCCGTTATACCGTTTGCTATTTTTGCCAATGTATTGCCGGTGCATGGAGCAACTATGACAATATCAAGCAAAGACTTCGGTCCGATAGGTTCCGCTTCTGTTATCGATGATATAGCTTTCTTACCGGTGATTTCCTCTAATTTAAGCTTCCATTCTTCAGCAGTGCCGAATTTTGTATCATACATTTTAACAGACTCAGAAATGATTGGATAAACATCTGCACCCTCTGCAACCAGCTTTTCTATCTCCGGAATTACCTTATTGAAGGTACAGAAAGAACCAGTAAGCGCAAAACCAATTTTAACATCGTTTAATAACATGTCTATACCCCCAATTCATCGACAATATTATAGACGGTGTCCTTAATATATCTGGCTGCAGTCACAGGAGCCACCTTGCCCGGAAGTGATAATGCCCATATAACCTTCATTCCCAATTCTCTTGCCTTTTCGAAGTCGACACCGCCTGGTTTCGAAGCAAGGTCTATTATAAGGCATTCCTTTTTTATTTTATTAAGCTTTTCTGTATCCAAAATAACGTGCGGTATCGTGTTAAATATTACATGCATGTCACCCAGGTAGTTATCTAATTCATTTATATTAACAGGTCTGTAGCCATAACTTCTGATCCAAGCCAGATCTTCATATTTTCTCGCTTCTACAAATACGTTGGCTCCTATTCCATTTAACATTTTTGCAAGAGTTTTGCCGACTCTTCCATATCCCAGTATTAAGGCATTACTGCCATGAAGGGTTATTGGCATTTCTTCCATTGCTATTTGTATTGCACCCTCTGCTGTAGGTATTGCATTCAGCACAGCCATTTCTTCCCTCTCAAGGATGTCAATTATGTATACATTATAAACCTCAGCTAAATGGGCTATCTTTTTGCTGATTCTTCCCGCAATGAAAAGCTGGTTTTTTGACATTATTTTAAATACTTCATTTATTTGGATTTTCTCAGGATGAAAGGGAGCGTTCAATGTCTCATTATCATTAGAGCAAGGAAGAGGCCCTATGATTACATCTGACTCATCAATTGCATGGGTTAAATTTTCGCTTTCGTTTATGGAAGAAGCAAAGGAAGCATTGCTGAAACCATAAATATTAACCTTATGTCCGTCTTCAATTATTGATTTGGCCAGCTCAATATTCCTTAAATCTCCCCCTATTATTGTGAACTTCTTCACAGCCACTGCAGAATCCCTCCAGTGTTATTGAACTTTGAGCAGTCAATACATCTTATGAATAACAGGATTATTAAGTGCTTGTATTAACAAAAGACATATGCATGGCAGACATACACATTTTTTCACATATAAAAAAAGCCGCATATCTTGTGCGGCTTAACATTGCTTAAAACTATAATGGAAAAATTGCATTTGTGCACGTGAATGGTCAAATATCTATCAAATCTTCAAGTTTTATGTCCTTGCTTATGTTTCCTACAGCGGCAAAACCCATTTTCTTAAAATCAAACACTTTTTCAATTACATCGGACACATTTTGCATGGTTATCTTGTTGATTTTATCCAGCACTTCATCCGGGGTTTTAATATATCCCAACAGAAGTTCGGATTTTCCTATACTGTTCATTCTGCTGTTTGTACTTTCAAGTCCAAGTATATAGTTGCCTTTAAGCTGCTCCTTAGATTTTTCGAGTTCTTCACTGCATATTCCATCCTTCAGGAGTATTTTGATTTCATCACATATCATGTTGGCAACTACGGATAGCTGCCCAGGATTCATACCCGCGTATATGGTAAAAAGTCCCTCATTCCTGTATGACGAAGGATAAGAATATATTGAATACACAAGTCCTTTTTCTTCCCTTATTTTCTGGAATAGTCTGGAACTCATTCCACCGCCAAAGACGTTGTTTATTGCAAGCAAAGTATAGAGCTCATCATTTCCGTGTTCAATTCCGTTAAATCCTATACAGATATGGACCTGCTCCGTATCTTTCTCTTTTACTTTGCTTCCGGAAACAAAATGAGCCGTGGAAGGCTTTGGATTTTCTTTTCCTGAAACCTTCCAATTACCGAAATACTTGTCTATTGTTTTATGCAACTTTTCTTCATCGAAGTTTCCAGCTACTGATATTACAGTGTTATTGGGAGTATAGTTGTCATTCATGTACCGGAATATCATTTTCCTGCTAAAGTTTGTCAAGCTTCTTTCCGTTCCGAGAATTGGATATCCGAGCGGATTTCCTTCCCAAACAACTTCAGATAAAATATCATGAACGAGTTCCTCAGGAGAATCCTCATACATATCTATCTCTTCGCTTATTACCTTCTTCTCTATATTGATATCTTTTTCATCAAATCTGGAATTAAAAAACATGTCTGCTAATATATCTACAGCAATATCCAAATGCTCGTCCAATATCTTTGCATAATAGCAGGTACATTCTTTACCGGTAAACGCGTTCAACTGCCCTCCAATATTATCTATGCTCTCAGCAATTTCTTTTGCGCTTCTCTTTTCGGTGCCCTTAAACATCATATGCTCTATAAAATGGGATATCCCGCTGTTCAGCGTTGTTTCATTCCTTGAACCGGTTCCAACCCATATCCCTACTGCTACAGATCTAACATAGGGTATTTTTTCACATACAAGTCTTACCCCGTTATCCAGTATAACTTTTTTGTACATAAGACCTCCAAAGAAAAGTATACTTTCAATTATTCATCTTTCTCGCTCTTTCTTTTTTGATCCAGCAAAGCATCTTTCCTTGAAAGGTTTACTCTTCCCTGCTTGTCTATATCCAAAACCTTGACTAATATGTCATCGCCGACTTTAACAATATCTTCGACCCTTTCAACTCTCTTTCTGTCGAGCTTGGATATATGGACAAGTCCTTCCTTGCCAGGTAAAAATTCTACAAATGCCCCAAAGGAAGTAACTCTTGCTACTTTCCCAAGATATATCTGCCCTGGCTGCACATCTTTAGTTATTCCTTCAATTATCTGTAACGCACGTACACCAGATACTTCATCGGGAGTGGCCACATATACATTCCCGTCATCTTCTATGTCAATCTTAGCGCCAGTTTCAGCAATTATCTTATTTATTATCTTTCCACCGGGTCCTATAACATCTCTTATCTTCTCAGGGTCAATATGGGTTTTGAAAATTTTTGGAGCATATGGTGAAAGGCTCTTCCTTGGTTCAGGTATTGTCTTCAATATTACTTCATCAAGTATTTTTATCCTTCCTTTTCTGGTAAGCTCGAATGCATCCCTGATTATCTCATAGGACAATCCGTCAACCTTAATATCCACCTGAATGGCAGTTATGCCGTTTTTTGTACCTGCAACTTTAAAATCCATATCTCCAAAGAAATCTTCAATTCCCTGGATATCTATAAAAGTTACGTATTTGCTTGGATCTTCCTCATCTACAACCAATCCCGCAGAAATTCCGGCAACAGGGTTCTTTATCGGAACTCCGGCATCCATTAGGGCAAGAGTGCTTCCACAAACACTTCCCTGGGAAGTGGATCCGTTTGACATAAGCACTTCAGATACAAGCCTGATTGCATAAGGAAATTCTTCTTCACTCGGTATGACAGGCTCCAATGCCCTTTCAGCAAGCGCACCGTGGCCGATTTCCCTTCTGCCCGGTCCCCTGGCGGCTTTGGCTTCTCCAACGCTAAAACCAGGGAAATTGTAATGATGCATATAACGCTTTTCTTCCTCTAAATCGACACCATCGAGCATCTGGACATCGCCAAGGGCTCCAAGTGTAACGGTAGTGAGTATCTGAGTCTGCCCTCTCTGGAAAAGTCCTGAGCCGTGAGTCCTCGGAAGTATACCTACTTCGGCATGCAAAGGCCTAATTTCATCCAGTTTCCTTCCGTCCACTCTTATGCCTTGTTTTATATATTCCCTCACAACCTTTTTCTGAAGCTTATACAAGGCATCAGCAATTGTCGTGGTCATATCAGGATAGATTTCTGCAAAATGTTCCTGGGTTTCCTGGGCCAGCTTTTCAACGTTACTCTCTCTTACCTGTTTATCTGCAGATAAAACGGCTGTTTTCATCTTTTCATATGCAAACTCTTCAACAGCTTTGTATATTTCTTCGGGTACTTCAGCAGATTGATATTCAAATTTCGGCTTCCCAACCTCTTTGACAATTCCCTCTATGAATTCGCAGATTTTCTTTATTTCCGCATGGCCTTCAATGATTGAATTAAGCATTACATCTTCCGGCACCTCGTTAGCTCCGGCTTCAATCATGATTATCTTCTCTTTTGTCCCTGCAAGGGTCACATACATCTGGCTCTTTTCCCTTTGTGCAGTTGTCGGGTTAATTACGGTTTTACCGTCAACAAGTCCCAATATTACGCCACCTATTGGCCCATTGAAAGGTATATCGGATATTGACAATGCAACTGAGGTACCAATCATTGCCGCTATTTCGGGCGAGTTATCCTGCTCAACCGATAATACCGTATTAATAACAGCTACATCATTTCTTAAATCTTTTGGAAACAGCGGCCTTATTGGCCTGTCTATTACCCTTGCCGTCAGTATTGCTTTTTCGGAAGGTTTGCCTTCTCTTTTAATAAATCCTCCGGGTATCTTACCTACAGAATATAATCTTTCCTCGTAATCAACACTTAAAGGAAAGAAGTCGATTCCCTCTCTTGGCTGCGGTGATGCTGTAGCAGTTGAAAGTACAACCGTATCGCCATACCTAACCAGTGCCGCCCCATTGGCGAGCTGGGCTAACTGTCCTGTTTCAATTGTCAGGGTTCTTCCTGCAAGTTCCATACTGAATGTTCTTTTCATATATAAAATTGCCTCCTTCATACTTTGCCATAGGGAACAGTAAAAGGACACTGAACAGAAAACGGACACTAGAAGCTGGAATCGTGCCGTATTGGCAAAAATAGATTGATTCCAACCTCTAGTCTCTGTTTTCTGCTG
>DULF01000096.1 GCA_012840535.1 Clostridiaceae bacterium | reverse complement strand
TTCCTGCCAGGCTGTTATCACTACTTTTCTTGTATCACTATCCATCACAACCCCGCCATTTTCCCTGATTTTAAAACCATCTGCGTTTATTTGTTTTCTATTTATTAGTGACACTACAAGCCTATCCACTAAATAAGCCCTTAATTCTTCCATAATATCCAGCGCCAATGATGCTCTTCCTGGTCTGTCTCTGTGTAAAAAACCAACATAAGGATCAAGTCCGACACTTTCAATAGCAGATTCAACATCATGTGCAAGAAGAGAATACAAAAATGACAATAAAGCATTTAAGTTATCTCTCGGCGGCCTTTTGCTGCGTTCTGACATGTAAAAATGTTCTTTTTGGCAAAGAATCAATTCATTAAAAACACTAAAGTATTTTTTGGCACAGTCACCTTCAATCCCCCTGATTTCTTCAAGATTATTTGATTTTCTGACCATTTTCAGCCTTTCATTCAGGTAATCTGACGCTTCATTTAAAATATTTATATTAACATTTGGCCCGTGGTCCCGGATGCAACGCTGTAACACAGTTCTTGAATTTGCAATCTTGGCACTTATGCAATTAGCCGCAATTTCGGTACATGCCTTCATGTCTTCAGACATTTTATACTGCTTTTTCCTTAGCAGTACGTTACCGTGAACAGGTCCTGTAACTCGTGCCAAAAACTTTCCGGATTCATTTAAGAAACATAAACCTACATTCCGTTCCGAACACAAGCCCATAAGTGACGGACTGGCTCCTGTATAATTAAAGCACACAATGCTTTCAAGGTTATGAATTGGTACTCTGAACTTTTCTTCATTTCCTGATAATACAACTACATTTTCTCCATCACGAGAAAGATACGCATCAGTAGATGTTACATAAAGCACGTTAAGCAGTTTTTTCAATCTTTAAGCCCCCTACACTAATTGTTTCAATTCTTAAAAAATTAAATTATAACCTAATCTAAGTTATTTTTGAGGTATACTTTTACAGATATATTTCTTTTGCTAATTTGGGGCATACAAATATCAACAAGCGAACATGCCTTGCAATTTTTACCTGGTTCAGCTTTTGGGGTTATTTTTTCTTCAAATAATTTGTGCATAGCTTGAGACAATTCAAATACTTTTTGTCTCAAGCTATCACTAAATATTATTTTGCTTCTGTGTCGTGTCTGCCCGTAATAAATATATCCGTATCCGATAGAGATTTTAAACATTTCCTCAATACATATTGCCTGGGCGCATAATTGAACTGTATCTATATCATCGGTCTTTGGTCTTCCCCTTTTATATTCCACAGGTACAGGCATCCATAGCCCTTTTCTACCACTTAGCATCACACCTTTTTTATTGTCAACCTTGTGAAATTCGACTACATCAGCTACTCCATAAAAGCCAAGTTTATACGACACAATAGGCAAAGACCTTGCGGTCACGACATTATCCCGCATCTGATAAAAGTCAGGGTTATTAACATATTGATGCAGATGCTGCCCTTCTATTGTTCCAACGTTTTCCTGCCATTGTCTTTCAATATGTATCAACCCCCATTGGCGTTTACAAAAAGCAAAATGTTGGATGCCTGATAATGCCAATAAATCATCATCGCTATATAATGTACTCATAACTTTTCAATAACTTCCACTTCTGCAGGTATATTTTCTCTTATTAATCTCACATCATAATCCTCATAAGCACGTGGGGGTTTTAACGGATCAATCCTTTTAACTTTCAGAGCATTAAACAAGATATGTGACGGAGCATTTCCCAGTGCATCTTTATGTTTAAATACAATAAGTTTCCTCACTGCCATTTTACCTCTTGCTGCTGAATGATCATGTTCAAACATATTAATAATTGACTCCCACAAAAGTTCCAGATCTTCCTCAGTAAAACCGGTTACATCATTTGCCAGCAGTGCGGACACATATCCTTCTGCACGATATAAGGCGTAAGGAATGATAAATTTCTTACCCATTTCCGTTTTTTTGGTTTCAGCATCTTTCTCAGTAGTAACAGCTACACGTGTTATAGTTACCTCCTGCTGCACAATCGGATCTATACTCCTTGCAAAATTGATTTGCACCGGTCCTCTGACCTGTCCACAATTTACCTTAGTTGTCATAACCGCTCCAAAAGCACGGATGTCATAAAAATTGTCACACATGAATTTTCTGAGTATATCAATATTTTTCTTACTGGCTTCTTCATCCTCTGGATTTATATTATAGTGAACATACGCTTGCTTATGTTGATTATTTAAAACTGCACCTTCCCTTACATAAATCTTAAAACCTTTTTCTCCTTTCTTTTTAATGTCAACATAATTTCTTATTTTACGCTTCAAACATACATCTGTAATAATTCCATATCCTGTTTCTGCATCAATTCTCGGCATGTTGTCAGCATCAGGATCCCCATTGGGATTACCATTTTCCACATCAAACAAAATAATGAACTCATACCTGTTTTTGATTATTTCACTCATGTTTTATCCTCCTTCTTTAAAATAATATTTATCATTTTAGTTTTCTTTTTTCTGGTACAAAGCGTGCTTTTGATGGTAGTATCCAAGCATGAATATTCCTTGCTCTTCAAGGCTCAAATGCGAAGGAAAACTGTTCAAACCGTTCATTATTTCACCAATTCGCCTTTCATTTATAAGTCCATAATCCGATTTAGAAATATGATGTTGCGATAGTCTCAATAAAATGGGAAAAACTGAGGCCGGTGTAGCACATGCAGAAGCAAAGTAACGATCTTTGATTGTAGTATTAATATCGGGATTGGCATCCTGTTGTGCTTTCTCCAGCACAGCAAACAGTCTTCCTAAAAGATAAGCCGTATTAGTGCTCTGCTCATTCAGACCCACTGTTAATACCTCCTTTAAATTATTCTTATTATGTATTCTTGCATTTCTTAAAAGATACGCTTTTGTAATTGCAGCACGCACATAATTAACTTCATGATCAGCCCTTATCCGGCTCATAATCATATTAAACAGCAAAGAAGGATAGGAAGTTCCGTTTAGTATAGAACGCATAATTGCACTGCTCAAACCTGGAGGCACTTTTTGTTCAGTGCTTGTTTTAGGCTTTAATTCCCTTAGCATTCTCCATATAGGTATGTTTTCCACTTCGAAATCCCTTTTAATAATTTCCATATCATTGTAGTGCTGTGCCATTTTTTCCACGAATCCCTCGAAGCTGTCTACATGAAAGAATCTTATGGAAATTCGTGCATTATTAGGAGATAACCCAAGAATATAAAATTTTGTTTCAGGATTAATTTCTTCCGTTACTTCAGTTATTTTTTTTCCTTCAGCGACTTTTTTCAATATGCCCGCAACTATGTTTTGTACCCTGGGATCTCGCTTATATGCATTTGTATTTTCATCAGTTTCTGCATCATCACCCGGCATATTTAGTAATTCAGCCGCTATGTCTATATAAATGCTCTTTGGGCTTTCAGCCCAAAATACTGTAGTTGCATCACCGATTTGTATTTTCTGCCTTTGATTTCCAAGCATATAATTTAGTGCTGTGGTATATGCAAAAGCTGCATATTCACTTACCGGGGAGTTAAAACTTTGCTTTTTTCCATATGATTCAACAGCATCAAAATTAAATGATACAATTGAAGCACCTGCTGATTGTGCTTTTTCAACGCCTTTTATTTTCGGATGAACCTGTGCAATAACTGAATTCCTGCCTGTTACAAGGCACTGTGATATAAACCCTGTATTTTCTGATGCAATATAATCCTCCCAGCATTTCTTAATTTCCGTCAGTTCATGAATATAGCCGCGTTCTCCTTCAAGTTTAAAGACCATCGTTGCTCCGGCTGCAATATCATCATAGTACTTCTGTAATACGGGATGCTCTTTTGCATTCTTTGGATCCCATTCTTTCAGAAAATTAATTACAGCCCTTGCTGCAATCCCAGGTACATTGTCCAGCAGTTTTACATGAAAGTTCATGAAAGAGTTAAACAAATTAATAAGTCTGTCAGCACTTTCCTTCTTATCCACTCCAAGCATATATTTGTTGTTATCACACATAAAATAAGGCATAATTTTCGTTCCTGAACGAACCCTTTGCTCAGGTACAATAATTTGAACCGGAAGCAGTTTATTTCCTTTTTCAGCCTTATTTCTTAAATCAAGTATATTTATTAATTCACCTGAAGCAGACAAAACCAACGCAAACGATACTTTTGCCGAACTATACCCGACACGCGGAATAGTAATGCTGCTGTCATCCGCAAGAATCTCATAATATCTGCACAAGGAACTTAAAATCAAATTGCATCACCTTACCTTCTTTAAGTCATCAAGGTGTATAATGCCATCCTTCATGATGGCACGGAAAAATATCGGAGACATGTCATTTTCAAAATCAATATCCCAAAGCATCCATCCAAGGTCAATTTCCTGTCCCTTGTAATAGCTTTCGGGTACGTTTTCTTCCACAATTTCAAAAAAAGCCGGAAACTCCCTGCATCCAAAATACGGCTGATGGTAACACTGACCTTTTCTCATTCTGCGTATGGCCATATTATAATGTTTCTCACAAGTATCACTTTCACCTGCATTTTCCGTTAACTCAAAATGTGCCTCAATTACATAACACACATCCTTTAATACAAGTGAGGCTCTTTGCTGCCTTTCCTGGTTAATATCCTGATACAAATCTGTCGGATTTCCCTTAAGTGCGCTTTTTATCTTGCTTTCCGGGATTTTTCCTGATACTTCATTACGCCGGATATTTTCAAATTTTATTTCGTTTATTACGTGTATTTTATCAATTACCCACCTGATAGCCGGTTTCCAATGTATTGCTTCCAAAATCCCCTTTGCAGCAGAAGGAGTCATTACGTCATAGCTAACCCGTTCCACTTTCATTTCCGGCCTTGTAAAACATGCATAATCCCCCCAAACCTTTAGTTTTACTCCATATCCCATGTTTTCCCTCCTTCGCTTTATGCAAATAATGCATCTCCATAACTCTCGATTCCGGTTGTTGAAAGGCCTGTATCAGAGTTATAGAGCTTTTTGTCAATCAGGACATTGAAAATACCCTTAATGTTTTCAATTGCTCCCATTGCCAGGAGCTCTCTGAATTCGTTTTCATATACTGTAATAGTGTAAGGCTGAAGTTTTCGCATAAGACTTGCCGGGAACATACTGTTTCTTGCTTCATTAATCAGGCTTTCCGCCGACTCATCATAAGGCATTACAATCGGTATCGTATTATTCTTAATAAGCTTAAATTTCTCTGCCGCTTCCTCGAATTTAAAGTCGAGATAACCGCTCCCTTCCTCGAACATGTTGATAATTCCCTCTTTGTCCAGCCGATCATCTCCTTCGATATCGTAAAGCTGCTCAAAGTACTCTTTTATTGCATCTAATGAAACGGGGTCCTCAAATTTTCTGAATATCATTTCCATAATTTGAACCATTCGGCTGTTTCTTCCTTTTAGCGGCATTCCATGTTTTTCCTTGGAATAAAACACATAGACTTTTCCGACTTCCAACTTGCCGTTCCTGTTACATCTTCCTGCCGCCTGAATAATTGAGTCCAGTCCTGCCACTGCCCTGTAAACAACAGGAAAATCCAAATCTACTCCTGCTTCAATCAAAGGCGTAGCAACAACCCTGCACTGTAAATTATTATCCAGGTAATACTTTATTTTCTTTATAATTTCCAGCCTGTGGACAGGACACATATAAGTGCTTAAGTGAAAAGCTAAACCATATTCACTTAGCTTACTAAACAATACCTGAGCATGTTTTCTCGTGTTTACAATGCACAGTACTTGATTATGATCCAGTAATTCATTTGACAGTTCCTCGTCGTCATAACTGCCTTTTAAAGTTACCTTAACTCTCTTGAAACAATTGTATAATTCACTTGGTGACTCCATAATCTCCGCAGGTTTTAAAGTTTCCGGGAAAAAATCGTTTAGTGCCGGTTGTGTCGCTGTACATAAAACAACAGTACATCCATAATTTGTAACCAACTCTGCTATACTTTGGACACATGGCCGTAAAAAATCTATAGGCAGCATCTGCGCTTCATCAAAAATAATAATGCTGTTTGCAATATTATGAAGTTTTCTGCATTTTGAACTTCTATTTGAAAACAGTGATTCAAAAAACTGCACATTGGTAGTAACAACAACAGGTATGTCCCAGTTTTCTGCTGACAGCCTGATC